>NZ_JBFBJI010000035.1:0-90034 GCF_040702065.1 Streptomyces sp. NPDC086777
GGGTCGGTGTTGCCGATCGGTCGGCCGTTGGACAACACCCGTGTCTACGTCCTGGACGGTGGCTTGTCGCCTGTTCCGCCTGGGGTGGCGGGGCGCCGCAGTGGAACGACGGCGGTGCATCGCGGCGATTCCGGCGGAGCGCCTAGCCGACGTCCTTGCCCAGCAGCGTCTCCGCCTCCGCGAGGATCTCGGTGACCCGCAGGCCGAAGGCCGCGTCGCACGGGTGCCCCCGCCCCGTGCGCGCGGCCGTGACCAGCGCGTCGGCGGCCCGGGTCAGCGCGGGAACCGCCCCCTCCGCACTCCTCGGAAGGAGCGTGACCCCCGCTTCGCCCCGCAGCTCCACATCGGCGCCGGCCGCGGCCGGCGGCGCGGTCAGGCTCAGCGTCACCGTGCTCGACGCCCCGCCCGCGTGGTCGAGGACGAGATGAACGGTGTCGGCGGGACCGTGCACGGCGGCCGCCACCCGCCGTACGTCGCCCAGCACCGGCAGCAGCACGGACAGGGCGTGCGGCCCCACGTCCCACAGCGCACCCTTCTCCCGCCGCCACGGCGAGTCGGCGAACGGGCTCTCACCGGTGAAGACCGAACCCAGCCACTGCGCCCGGGCCGTGAACCAGCCCGCCGCGGCGGCCTGTTCCCCGATCCACGCCTCCGGCGCCTGCTGGAACCGGGTGGTGAAGAACACCACGGAGGCGACCCGGGCCCGCTGGGCGGCCTCCACCACCGCCCGTCCCTCGGCGACACCGAGCGCGAGTGGCTTGTCCAGCAGCAGGTGCCGGCCGGCCGTCGCGGCCCGTACGGCCAGCTCCGCCTGGACCAGCGGCGGCAGCGCCACGGCCACCGCGTCCACGTCGCCGAGCAGCTCGTCCACGTCCTCGTACGCCCGGACGCCGTGCTCCCCGGCTAGTTCGGCGGCGGCCTCGGGGCGGCGGCCCCACACCCCGGTGAAGTCCAGCGAACCGTGCCCCGCCAGCGCGGGGGCGTACGCCGCCCGCGCCCAGGGCCCGGTGCCCAGCAGTCCGATGCGCATCTCGCGTTCCTTTCTCCGTACCCGGTTCCACATCGTCGCCCAGCCGGTCAAGCCGTCGTGCTCCGCCCCCGGTCGGCGTAGGACCGGCACCGGTCGCTGCCATGTGCCAGCCACCCGGCGATGGTCTCGGCGATCGGCTGGCCGGTGTCCATCTCGACGAACCCGAACTGGCCCGACTGGTTGCACTCCAGGAACCACCAGATGCCGTCGGCGTCCTCCGCGAAGTCGAAGGCGCCGTAGGCCAGCTCGGCGTCCTTCATATACGTGTGGACGGCCTCGGCGACTCGCGGCGGGACCTGCGTCTCCTGCCAGGGGGCTTCGGACGGCGCGAACCGGACGTCCACGTCGTCGGGGTGGGCGTCCGGGCTCACCGGCTTGCGGGCGGCCAGCAGCCGGTCGCCGACCACCGTGAGCCGGATGTCGGCCCGCTTGGCGACCCGCCGCTGCAGCAGTGTCGGGCCGAAGGCCACCGCCGCGAAGTCGGCGTCCGGCGCCACCCGGCTGGTGGGCACGGCCCGCGGCGGCTCCTGCGGATGCGCACCCGACACCGGCTTCACCACGAGGTCCGGGAACCGCTCCGCGAACTCCCGCGCCGCCTGCGGGAACGTGGTGATCAGCGTCGCGGGCACGGCGAGCCCGCTCTGCTGCGCCAGCCGCAGCTGCCACGGCTTGTGGCGGGCCCGGCGGGCCGCGTCCGGATGGTTCATCCAGCGCGCGTCGGTCCCGCGCAGCATGCCGTACAGCGCCTGCGCGGACTCCTCGGTCAGCCACGCCGACGGCTGCGCCGCGCGGGCGGCCGCCGCCCCCGGCCTGCGCACCCAGATGGAGCGCAGGCCGTTCATGCTCACCAGGCGCCCGTTCACGGACAGATGCCCGCGGCTGACGCCCTGCACGAACTCGCCCGACAGGGCCACACCACTGGTCAGATCGGCAGGATCGAGACGGACGACGGGCACTCCGGCCTCGTGCAGCCGCAGGACCACCATGTCCGCCGTCACGTCCTCGTCACTGGTCAGGATGAGCACGGTCATCGTGAGGTTCCGCGATCAGTCGTCGAAGTGCGTCTTGGAACCCGCGGTGGAGGTAGTGGTCCCCAGGGCTCTGAGCGTTGCGTGATCGGTGGCTGCGATCCGGCCATCGAGGAGAACGTTCAACTGCAGTCCGGAGTCATACGCGTACGGAGTGGTGACGTCCAACTGCACTGCGGGGCGTGCGTAGTTGAGCGCGAACGGTTGCATGGTCTCTCCCTGTTTCGTTCTTCCATGCACTTATACGATTCGAACGCGTGGTTGGTTTCCTTACTCTGCGTAATCTCAGGCCGAATTAAGAGCTTGTTAAGGGGGAACCGGCGATTCGCCCCCGCACGTGGCCGATTTCACATCCCGTCCGGCACATGACGGGGTCACATGTCCGTGAAATTCCGGGATGTCGCCAAAGCCTGTTCGGCATAGCTCCGTCCGAAGAGCACCGCGTGCACCAGTAGCGGGAACAGCTGATGCAGACCGACCCGCCGGGCCCAGCCGTCGGACAGCGGGGCCGTTTCCTGATAACTCGCCAGGATCCGGTCCAGGTACGGGCAGCCGAAGAGGTGGAGCATCGCGAGGTCGGTCTCGCGGTGCCCGCCGTGCGCGGCCGGGTCGATCAGCCGGACCCGGCCGTCGGCGCCCCACAGGACGTTGCCGCTCCACAGGTCGCCGTGCAGCCGGGCCGGCGGCTCGGGCGCCCCCGCGAGCTCCGGCAGCCGCTCGCAGACCCGCTCGATCACGGTGGCCTCGCCCGTCCGCAGGACCCCTCGGTCGGCGGCCTCGCGCAGGTACGGCAGCACCCGATGCTCGGCGTACCACTGCGGCCAGTCGGTGCCGGGCTCGTTGCGCATCGGGGCGAGACCGATCCGGGCGTCGCGCGGACCGCCCGGCGGGGCCGCCCCGAAGGCCGGGGCGCCCGCCGCGTGCAGGGCGGCCAGTGCCCGGCCGAACCGCGTCGCCGCCCCGGCGTCCGGACGTCCGGTGCGCACCAGCTCGGTCACCAGCCACCGCTCGTCGTGCCCGAGCACCTCGGGTACCGGCACCGCCCGGGCCGCGGCCAGCCAGCGCAGTCCGGCCACCTCGGCCGCCACCGCCCCGGGGCCGTCACCGGCCTTGACCACGACCGTGGGGCCGCCCGCGAGCGTCACCTCCGCCAGGCCGCCCGGCCCCGTCCGTACCCCCGAGACCGGCCGCCCGGTGAGCCGGGCGGCCACCGCGCCCGGACCCTCGCCGCCGTCGACCACGGCCACCAGGGTACGGTCCGGGCGGCATCACGAGCCCCAGGTGCCCTGGTCGACGGCGCAGTTCCACCCCGAGCCGCGCAGCGTGGACCGCACCGTGCGGGTGTGGGTGCTCAGAAGGTGCGTCCGCACCTTCACCCCGAGCGAGCCCTTCTTCCTGAGCGTCGTCGCGTACACCGACACCGTCTTCGACGTCCGATGGCCGACCTTGCCGCCCTTGGCGGTGGCGCCGCCGAAGCGGATGTTCCTGACGTCCGGCACGGTGGACGTGACCTTCTTGAAGCTCTTGGCCGTGCTCCTGTTCCCGACCCCGAAGTACAGGCCGCCGTCGGGCACCCAGCCGCTCGCGTTCACGGCGAAGCGGCTCGGACAGACGATGTCGACCGGGCAGCCGGTGCTCCTCGCCGTCTCCGCGCCGGTCCCCGCCCGCGCCGACGCGCCGGTGGCGAGCGCGAGTTGGGCGGCGGTGAGGGCGTCGGTGACGGCCAGGACCCGGAAAGACGTACGCATACGGTTCACTGCGGTGATTCCTCCCCCTGCGGTACTCATCGGACCATGGAGAAGATTCCCATCCCTCTCGCCCGGAAGCAGGCGAATTTCGAGGAGGCTGCACACAGTGAATTCCCAGTAACTCCCTTGTTGCACAAGCATTGACGCGCTCCACGCCCCCCTCTAGTTTCTGATCGGTCTTCCGAACCGTGTCCGAAATCCCGGACATCCCCCCTCGTCTGGAGCGCACATGAACGGCACCCCCCTGTCGCGCCGTCACTTCCTCGGTGCGGCCGTCACCGTCCCCCTCGCCGCCACCGGCGCTCTCGCCCTCGGCGCCGGAGCCGCCCGGGCGGCGACCGACTCGGCCTACGTGATGTGCTACTTCACCGAGTCCCCGGACATGCTGGCCGCCGACTACGGCCTGCACCTCGCCGTCAGCACCGACGGCCTCCAGTGGACCCCGCTCAACCAGAACGACCCCGTCGCCACCCCCACCGCGGGCTCCCTCGGCCTGCGCGACCCGTTCGTCCTGCGCAAGCAGGACGGCACCTTCGTGGTCCTCGCCACCGACCTCTACGGCACCGACTGGTCCTACGTCAGCCAGTACATCCACGTCTGGGACTCCACCGACCTGCGCACCTTCACCGGCTACCGGCGGATGAAGCTGCACGACATGGACACCCACGCCTGGGCCCCCGAGGCCTTCTGGGACGCGGGACGCGACACGTACGGCGTCATCTACTCCGCCGTCAACGACAGCGGCCACAACGTCATCATGATCAACTACACCGGTGACTTCGTGACCGCCGGCGACCCGCAGGTCTTCTTCGACCCCGGCTACGACGTCATCGACGGCGACCTCGCCGTCGGCGTGGGCGGCGTGAACTACCTGTACTTCAAGAAGAACTCGACGCTCGTCGGCGCCCGCTCCGCCTCACTGGACCCGGGCAGCTTCACCGAGTTCTCCACGGCCGTCTCGCACCACGGCACCGAGGCCCCGACCCTGGTCAAGTCCCTCACATCGAGCTCCACCTGGTACCTCTGGGGAGACACCTGGGACCCCAACGGCGTCTTCTACGCCTGGCAGACCAGCACCCTGTCCGCCGGCACCTGGACCGCCCTCGACCAGAAGACGTACACCCAGCCGCTCAACTCCAAGCACTGCGGTATCCAGCCCATCACCACGACGGAGTACGACAACCTCGTCGCGAAGTGGGGCACCCCCACCTGGAACCGGCTGAAGTCCTACAACTACCCGGCCAGATACGTCCGGCACAGCGACTTCGTCGGGCGGATCGACGAGTACGCCTTCGACCCGTACGCCGACGGCATGTGGACGCTGGTCCCCGGCCTCGCGGACAGCGGCGGCGTGTCCTTCCGGTCCGTGAACTACCCGGCCCGGTACCTGCGCCACTACGACTACCAGCTGCGGCTCGACGAGAACGACGGCACCACGACGTTCGCCCAGGACGCCACGTTCTACCGGACGGCAGGCCTGGCCGACGCCTCCTGGTCCTCGTTCCGCTCGTACAACTACCCGACGCGCTACCTCCGCCACTCCGACTTCGTGCTGCGCATCGACCCCGTCTCCACGAGCACGGACCGGGCCGACGCCACCTTCCACGTCGGCTACTGACACCGGGACGGGCCCGTCATGCGGCGACACGCCGACGACGGGCCCACCACCGCCCGAATGGCGGTGTGGCCGGAGGGGGGATTGGCCCAGCCGGGCGGTGTTGGGCGTGTCGTGACCACGGATGGGCCGCCTGGATGGTGCGCGCCGCGGGGCTGACTGACGGTGGTTCATGTCGGGGCCGGGTCGTTACAGCTGATGGAGTATCGGCGCCCGGCCACGGCGGAAGGACATCGAGATGCGTTCTGCCCGCATGATCCTCGCGACCACGGCCGCCACCGCGGCCCTCGCGCTCTCCGCCCCGGCGGCTCAGGCCGCGGGCTCGGGCGACCGGGACGACGGAAGCCGCGACGACTCTTCCTACAGCAGCAACGACAGCAGGTTCGACCCCGATTCCTACAAGGGCCAGGGCGACGAGGACGAGGGAGGCAAGCAGGACCAGGGAGGCAAGCAGAACCAGGGGGGCAAGCAGGACCAGGGCGGCAAGGGGAAGGACCAGGGCGGTTCGTCCTGGGGCGACGACGAGGAGAGCGACCGGCCGCACGGCGGTATGCACACCGGCGGCGGCGCCCTCGCCTCGCCCGGTGTCACGGCCGGCGGGCTGGCCGTGCTCGGCGTAGCGGCCAGCGGTGCCTACGCGCTGCGGCGCAGGAGAGTCCCCGGATCCGCGTCCTGATGGGCCCACGCCCGCGGGGGCCGTGGTGCCGTCGGCGCTCCACACTCCGACGGCACCGCGACCCCTGTGTCCCGCCCTCCCGCTGCCGTGCCCCGGAAAGGTGAACGTCGATGGCAGCTGGCTCCGCCACCCAGACCCCCGAAGCCCCCACCGCCCCCGACGGCCCCGACGACCGGAACGGTGCGGGCAGCTCCCCGCCCGGCGGACGGTTCCCCGTGTGGTGCCTCGCCGCCCTGCTCGTCGCTGTGGCGGTGATCGGCGGACACACGAGCGGCTCCGACGCGACGGGCCCCACCAGGGCCGGGAGCACGGACGCCATGCCGTCGGCCGATCCCCGCCGGACCGGCGAGGCGCTGCCCCGGTCCACGCCGATCCGCCTGCTCATCCCGAAGATCTCCGTCGACGCCCCCTTCACCGCCCTCACCATCGGTTCCACGGGCCAGCTCGAGCCCCCGCCGGCCGCCAACACCAACCTCGTCGGCTGGTACTCCAGGGGCGCGGCACCCGGTGAGGCGGGCACCTCGATCATCGCCGGGCACGTCGACACCGTGACCTCGGCGGCCGTCTTCGCCAGGCTGGACGAACTGGAGCGCGGCGACCGCTTCAGCGTGGACCGGGCCGACGGCTCGGAGGCGGACTTCGTGGTCGACGACGCCGAGACCTTCGCGAAGGACGACTTCCCCAGCGACCGCGTCTACGCGGACACCCGCCGTCCCGAGGTGCGCCTGATCACCTGCGCCGGCGACTACGACCACGACGTCAGGGACTACACGGAGAACCTGGTGGTCTTCGCCCACCTGGTCTGACCCCTGATCGGACGCCTCGTCCGACGCTGCCCCGGTACCGCTGGGTCAGCCGCCCGTGGACTCCCGCACCACCACCCGGAACGGACCGGCGAACTCCTCCCCGCCCGGCGCCGGGCCGCCCCGGTCGATGCGGGCCGCCAGCAGGGCGACCGCGCGCTCGGCCATCAGGTCGTGGTCGGGGTCGACGGTGGACAGGGAAGGGACGAGGTACGCGCTCTCGTCGACGTTGTCGAAGCCGATGACCTTGACCTGCTCCGGCACCCGGATCCCGGCGTCGGCGAGCGCGCGCAGCACGCCCATGGCGACCGTGTCCGTCACGCAGAACACCCCGTCGAAGCCGATGCCCCGCGCCGTCCGCTCGCGGACACTGCGAGCGGCCTCCCGCATGGTCAGCGACTCGGCGGTCACCACCAGTTCCGGGTCCGCCGGCAGCCCCGCGGCCGCCAGGGCCCGCAGATACCCGGCGTGCCGCAGGCTCGACACGTCGGCCTCCTCGCCCAGCCGCCCGCACACGAGGGCGATCCGACGGCAGCCCCGCTCGACGAGATGGCGGGTCGCGGCCTCGGCGGCGGCCTCGTTCGGCATCGCGACGTGGTCGACGGGCCCGCCGAAGATCCGCTCGCCGAGGATCACCACCGGGTGGTCGACGTCGAGCGCCCCGACATCTGCCGGGCCCATGCCGACCGTGCTCAGGATGAGACCGTCGTAGAGCCGGTTGCGGGACTGCGAGAGAGCGGCCAGCTCGCTCTCCCGGCGGGCGCCGGTCTGCTCGATGCTCACCCGCAGGCCGTGCCGGCCGGCCGCCGCGATGATGGAGGCGGCCAGCCGGCCGTAGTAGGGGCGGTCGATCTCGGGGACGGCCAGGCCGATGGTCCCGGTACGGCCCTTGCGCAGATTGCGGGCGGCCACGTTGACCCGGTAGCCGAGCCGGTCCATCGCCTCCAGGACCCGCTCCCGGGTGGCGGGGCGGACGTTGGGGTGCCCGTTCATCACGTTGGAGACGGTCATCGCCGACACCCCGGCCGCCTTCGCCACGTCCTGGATCGTCGCCACACTCACTCCCGCCGGCTGTCCTCGGCAAGACGATAGAGGGCGGCACCGTGGGCGGGCAGCACCGCGGTCAGGCACCGGCCGTCGTGGACGGTCCCGGTGCCGGTCCACAGCTCCCGGACGTGGTCGCGGGCGGTGGCACCGACCGACCCCAGCGGCACCTCGACGCGCCGCTCCTCGGCGGCGAGCGAGAAGACCGCGGCGTAGCGGGTGCGCCCGTCGGTGTCCCGGGCGGTCCACAGCACCAGGTCCCGCTCCCGCAGCACCTCCTGGTTGCCGGTGCTGTGCCACAGGACGTCGAGGGCCTCGTCGTTGGTGAGCAGCGCGATGGTCTCGGGTGAGGAGGTGGGCAGGTCACCGCCCATCATCAGCGGGGAGCGGGAGATCAGCCAGAGGGTGAGCAGGCTGATCTGCTCGGGGTGGGTGAGGGCGGACTGGCGGTCCGCGCCGCGCTCGGCGCGGATCCCGATGTGGCCGAGCGGCAGCATGTCGGCGTCCGCCCAGCCCCCCGCGGCAGGGCCGCATGTCGATGCTGCGCCCTGCCAGGGAGCCCAGCGGGCCATCCGCGCGAACTGCGCCTCCACGTCCTCCCAGCGGTCCCACAGGTCGTCGCAGACCCGCCACATCGTGGCGTGCTCCCGGAGGTGGTCCAGGCGGGCGAGGGACATGTCGGTGCCGGGGGAGAGGCTCAGCTCGATGGGCCGCCCGCTGCGTTCGACGGCCCGCGCGTAGGCGGCGATCTCCCGCTCGTGGTACGGGAAGAGCATGTCGTCGGCCTTGACGAAGTCCACCCCCCAGGCGGCGAACTGGGCGACCTGGGAGTCGTAGTAGGCCTGGGCGCCGGGGTGGTCGTGATCCAGGCCGTAGTTGTCGGAGTTCCAGGGGCACACGGAGTCGGTGTCGGCCACCTCCGCGGCCGTGAACTCCGTGCCGAGGACGGGCAGTTCCGCCTCGACCGCGTGCCGCGGGATGCCTCGCATGATGTGCAGCCCGAACCGCAGGCCCATGTCGTGCACCCGCGCGGCCAGCGGCCCGAACCCCGCCCCGCCCGCCGCGGAGGGGAACCTGTTGGGGGCGGGGAGCTGGCGGCCGTGCCCGTCGAGGACGAGCGGGGCGTCCGGGTTGTAGCCGTGGGCGCGGGCGGTGGGCTCGTACCACTGGATGTCGACGACGACGGTGTCCCAGCCGTGCGGGAGCAGGTGCTCGCGCAGGAACGCGGCGTTGGCGAGGACCTCCTCCTCGGTGACGGTGGTGCCGTAGCAGTCCCAGCTGTTCCAGCCCATGGGCGGCCGCAGGTGCCGGGCGGGCAGCGGGCGTGCGGGTCGGGTCATGTGCGCGCTCCTGCGGGTCAGTACCGGTCGAGGGGGGCCTGGACGGTCACGAACGAGTGGGGCGGGAGGGTGAGCCGCAGTCCGCCGGCGGTCACGGACACGCCGTCGAACGCCCGCGGGGAGACGGCCGTCGACGCCTCGGGGGTGTTGTGGGCCTGGAGCTTGTCGGCCGTGAGGATCCGGGCGGCGGGCTCGCCGAGGGTGCCGCCGCGCAGGTCGAGCGTGACCTCGGCCGGCTCCTCGGCGTCCAGGTTGCTCAGCGAGATCAGGACGGCGCCGTCCTTGACGCTGGCCGAGGCGGACACCGTCTCCAGCTCCGCGGCCCCGACCGCGCGCCGGATGCCCTCGCCGCGCAGGTGCACCGGGAGCGACGTGGCGTCCTGGTGGCCCTTGTTCATCTCGAAGACGTGGTACGTCGGGGTCAGGACCAGGGCGTCGCCGTCGGTGAGGAGCATGGCCTGGAGGACGTTGACCGTCTGGGCGATGTTGGCCATGTGCAGGCGGGCCGCGTGCCGGTGGAAGATGTCGAAGTGGGTGCTCGCCACCAGCGCGTCGCGCAGGGTGTTCTGCTGGAAGAGGAAGCCCGGGTTGGTGCCCGGTTCCACGTCCCACCAGGTGCCCCACTCGTCCAGGACCAGGCCGACGGTACGCCCCGGGTCGTAGACGTCCATGACGGTGGAGTGGCCGGCGAGGATGCGGTCGACGCGCTGGGCCGACAGCATCGTGCGGTAGTGGTCCTCGACGGTGAACCCGGTGGCGCTGCCCTTGGCCTCCCAGGGGCCGGAGAGCGTGTAGTAGTGGACGGAGAGGCCCTGGAAGAAGTTCTTCGGGGTGGCCTCGCAGCCGAAGCAGCTGATCTGCTGCATCAGGGTCTCGGTCCACTTATAGTCGGCGTCGGAGGCACCGGAGGCGATCCGGTAGAGCTTGTTGTCGCCGTGGTCGCGGCAGTAGGTGGCGTACTGGCGGGCCAGGTCGGCGGAGTACTCGGCACGCATGTTGCCGCCGCAGCCCCAGGTCTCGTTGCCGATGCCCCAGTACGTCACCCGCCAGGGCTCCTCGCGGCCGTTCTCCTTGCGCAGCCGCACCATCGGGCTGTCGCCGTCCCGGGTGAGGTACTCCACCCACTCGCTCATCTCACGGACGGTGCCGGAGCCGACGTTGCCGCTGATGTAGGGCTCGGCGCCGAGGAGCTCGCACAGGGCCATGAACTCGTGGGTGCCGAAGTGGTTGTTCTCCTCGACGTCGCCCCAGTGCGTGTTGACCATCCGGGGCCGCTGCGCGCGCGGTCCCACGCCGTCCCGCCAGTGGTACTCGTCGGCGAAACAGCCGCCCGGCCAGCGCAGGTTGGGGATGTCCAGGGCGCGCAGGGCGGCCACCACGTCGAGACGGATGCCGCCCTCGTTGGGGACGGGGGAGTCCTCGCCGACCCAGAAGCCGCCGTAGACGCAGCGGCCGAGGTGTTCGGCGAAGTGGCCGTAGAGGTGGCGGCTGATCGTCGGGCCCTCGATGTCGAGGTTGATGATCGCGGTCACGGTCGCGGTGGGCACGCGGGCACTCCTGTCCGAGTGGTTTGTCCGAGGGGCTGTTCAGGGGGGTCTGTTGAAGAAGTCTGTTCGAGATCTGGAACATGGTCCGTGAAGTCGGTTGTATCGATAAAAAGCTGCCATCGGGCCGTGATCGCGTCAAGAGCGCGGACAGCCCGGCTCCCCGTGGGCAGGGGGGCCGGGCTGCCGGAGGGCGCGAAGGGCGTCAGACCGCCGGGGACGGGAACGTCGGGTACTCCACGCCCGAGACGTGCTGCACGACCCGGACCACCTGGCAGGAGTAGCCGAACTCGTTGTCGTACCAGAGGTAGAGGATCGCGTTGTCGCCCTCCACCTTCAGCGCGCCGGCGTCCACGATCGACGCGTGGCGCGAGCCGATGAAGTCGCTGGAGACCGCGTCCGGGGCGGTGATGAAGTCGATCTGGCGCTTCAGCGGCGAGGTCAGCGACACCTCGCGGAGGTAGTCCAGGACCTCCTCACGGGAGGCCTCGCGGGCCAGCTGGAGGTTGAGGATCGCGATCGACACGTCCGGTACCGGGACCCGGATCGAGCTGCCGGTGATGCGCGCCTCGAGGTCGGGCAGCGCCTTCGCCACGGCGGAGGCGGCGCCCGTCTCGGTGATGACCATGTTCAGCGGCGCGGACCGGCCGCGGCGCTCGGACTTGTGGTAGTTGTCCAGCAGGTTCTGGTCGTTGGTGAACGAGTGCACCGTCTCCACGTGGCCGCGCAGCACCCCGTACTCGTCGGCCATGGCCTTCAGCGGCGGCACGATCGCGTTGGTGGTGCAGGAGGCGCAGGACAGGATCTGCTCGTCCGGCTTGATGGTGTCGTGGTTGACGCCGTGCACGATGTTCGGGACGTCGCCCTTGCCCGGCGCGGTCAGCACGACCTTCTCGATCCCAGGGCGCAGGTGGTTCGACAGGCCCTCGCGGTCCCGCCACTTGCCGGTGTTGTCGATGAGGATCGCGTCCCGGATGCCGTACTCCGTGTAGTCCACGGCGCTCGGGTCGTCGGCGTAGATCACCTTGATCTCGTTGCCGTTGGCGAGGATCGTGCTGCTCTCCTCGTCCACGGTGATCGTGCCCTGGAACTGGCCGTGGATGGAGTCGCGGCGCAGCAGCGAGGCGCGCTTGACGATGTCCTCGCCACCCGCGCCGCGCACCACGATGGCCCGCAGCCGCAGCCCGTTGCCCGAGCCGGCCTTCTCGATGAGGAGCCGGGCGACCAGGCGGCCGATGCGTCCGAAGCCGTACAGGACGACGTCCCGCGGCTCCCGCTGTTCGATCTTGTTGGCGCCGGTGGCCCCGGCGACCGCCTCCGCGGTGAACGCCTCGACGCTCAGGCCCCGGTCGTCGGCCTTGTGGGTCGCGGCGAGCATCCCGATGTCGATCTGGGAGGGGCCGAGGTCGAGCGCGGTGAGCGCCCGCAGGAACGGCATCGTCTCGGTGACCGACAGCTCGGCGCCGTCGATCTGACGGGCGAAGCGGTGGGTCTTGAGGATGCTGACCACCGACTTGTTCACCAGGGAGCGGCTGTGGAGGAGGACCGTCACGTCCCGCTCCCGGTGCAGCTTCCCGATGAGCGGGATCATCGACTCCGCGATCTCCTCGCGGTTCTTCCAGTTGGTGAACGAGTCGTCGTTGACAGTCACAGACCTGAATCTCTCGATCGAGCTGGGTGGCGCTCATATGCTAAACCGGCCGGTGAATGATCGATCAAGGGGGTCCGGGTGTGATGCCGGTCGCGACGTTCTGAACCCGGGGGGAAGACCGTGAGAAGCCTCCGTGCCGTGTTGCGCGGTCGCCGGCCGCTGCCGAAGGTCGGAGCGTGAGCACGTCCTCCGTCCCGCGGCCCGGGTCCGCTGCGCAGACCGGCCCCGCCCATCCCGCACCCGGCCGCAGCGCCCCGTCCGGCCCGCTGCCCGCCCTCGCCCTGTTCGCGGCCGTCCGGCTCGCCGGAGTCGCCGCCGTCGCCGTGGCGAACCACGTCATGGGGCGCCCCCTGACCGGGGACCTGGCCCATGCCTGGGACGCCCGCTGGTACCTGCACATCGCCACCCACGGCTACGGCGACCTCATCCTGATCACCCACAGGGGAGCCGTCCAGACCGACTGGGCGTTCTTCCCGCTCTACCCCGGGCTCGTCCGCGCCGTGACGACGGTCCTGCCCCTCACCCCCGGCAAGGCCGCGCTGGCCGTCGCCTGGACCGCCGCCGTGGCCGCCGCGTGGGGCATCCACCGGATCGGCGACCACCTGTACGGCCGAGCCGTCGCCGCCGCGCTCGTCGTCCTGTGGGCCGTACTGCCCCAGTCGGTCGAACTGACCATCGCGTACACCGAGTCCCTCTTCTCGGCCCTCGCGGCCTGGTCCCTGTACGGCGTCCTCAGGGGCCGCTGGCTGTGGGCCGGCTGGCTGGCCGCGCTGGCCGGGCTCGCCCGCCCCACCGGGTTCGCGGTTGCCGCCGCCGTCCTGGCCGCGGGCGCCCACGAGGCGGTGCGGCGCCGTGGCCGCGTCCCGATCGCCCTGTGGGCCGGCTGTCTGCTCGCCCCGCTCGGCTGGCTCGGCTACGTCCTGTGGGTCGGCCGGCGCACCGGCAGCCTCCTGCACGGCTACTTCCAGGTGCAGGACGCCTGGAGCTCCCGCTTCGACTTCGGCGCCGGCTCACTGCGCTTCCTCAAGGGCCTGCTGCTGCACGGCGGCGGCTTCGTCTACGCGGCGGACCTGGTGATCGTCGCCGCCGGACTGCTGCTCTTCGGGCTGCTCTGCCTGGAGCGGGCCCCACTGGCCCTGGTGGTCTTCGCGGGTGTCCTGGTGCTGGTGGTCGTGGGCGGCTCGGGCTCCTTCTCCTCCAAGCCCCGCTTCCTGCTCCCCGCCTTCCCCCTCCTGATCCCGCTCGCCCGCGCCCTGGTCGCCGGCCGGCGCGTCCGCCCCGTCCAGGCGGCTCTCGTCGTAGGCGCCCTCGCCGCGGTCTCGCTGCTGTTCGGGGCCTACGTGATGGCGGTCGCCCGCGCGCCCCTGTGACGCCCGCACACAGACCGGTGGCGCCGGTCACCAGACGTGACCGGCGCCACCGGGGAGTGCAACGGGCCGCGGCCTAGCGGGGGTCGAAGACCACGCTGGCGAAGCGGACGCTGCCGGAGGCCGAGTGGCCGGGGGCGACCCGGTGGGTGGTCCCCTTGCACTTCGCCTTGCTGTAGACGACCAGAGCCTTCTTCGTGGCGTTCTGCGGCCCGCGCGCCTCCTGCGCCATGTCGAGGCACCTGCGGTCCGGCGGGTTCTGGATGGCGTACGCCTTGCCCTTCGGCCCCACCCAGACGAACGTCCCGTCGGCGGCGGCCGCCGGTCCCACGGTGATGACGGTGAGGGCGAGCCCGCCGAGAGCGACGGCGAGCGGACGGAGGAGGCGCATGGTGAAGTCCTTCGGGAACGGCGAAAGCGATGACCGACCGGGCCCCGGGTGCACCGGGGTCCGATGCCATCACACACCGTCACCGCACCCGGATGTCCCAGCGACACGGAGACGTCCCACGTCCGGGGGACGCGCGTCGGCGTGTCGGGACGCCCGGTCCGGCCGGCCGGGGTTCACACGAACGCCACGACCAGGGCGACCACGACCGTGAGCGCCGACAGGCCGACCATCGCGGTCCGCCACACCGGCGACGGCGGCGCCGGGGGTGCCGGGTCGGGGACGTCCTCGCCCGGGCGGGGACCGTCCAGGCGGCAGGCGTCCGGCAGTTGGGCGAAGGAAGAGGTGTCACTGGGGCCCATGCCTGTTCCAACGCCTGCGACGCGCACGGGAGTCGGCGGGACCGGCGGCGTCACACCATCGGGGCAATCCGGTTCCCCGCGATTCCTTCCCGGAATTACGTGACATAAGAGTAAATTCCTCACTATTGCTCAAGGAAGATCTCACCGGCGGACGGGGCAACGGATGAGCACGGACCACCGCGGCACCGTGACGACCGGCATCGCACGGCTGCACGCGGCGCCCGTACTCGCCGGACCCGGCCGCCTCGGGCTGGTGACCAACCACACCGGTGCCCTGCCCGACCTGCGCCCGGCCGCACCCGCGCTGATCGAGGCCGGTGCGCCCCTCGTCGCCCTGTTCGGTCCCGAACACGGACTGCACGGGACCGGCCAGGCCGGCGAGAGCGAGGCCGCCCCGACCGACCCCGGCACCGGGCTGCCGGTCCACGACACCTACCGGCGCGACGGCGAGCGGCTCGACAAACTGCTGATCGACAGCGGCGTCGACGCCCTGGTGTACGACCTCCAGGACATCGGGACCCGGTGCTACACCTACGTGTGGACGATGTTCGACCTGATGGCCTCGGCGGCCCGCACCGGCATCCGGTTCGTGGTCGCCGACCGGCCCAACCCGCTCGGCGGACTCGTCAGCGAGGGCCCCCTGCTCGACCCGGCGTGGTCCAGCTTCGTCGGACGCGCCCCCATCCCCGTCCGGCACGGCCTCACCTGCGGTGAACTCGCCCGGCACCTCAACGCCTCGGCCGTACCCCGAGCCGCCGGCCGTGCGGCCGACCTGACGGTGATCGAGGCCCTCGGCTGGCGGCGCGCCCTGGACGCCGCCGCCACCGGCCTGCCCTGGATCGCCCCCTCCCCGAACATGCCGACGCCCGCCACCGCCGGGGTGTACCCCGGCACCAGCCTCTTCGAGGGCACGAACCTGTCGGAGGGCCGGGGCACCACCCAGCCATTCGAGATCGTCGGCGCTCCGTACCTGGACGCCCGGTTCGCCCCCGCCCTCGCCGAACTCGCCCTGCCCGGCGTCCACTTCCGCGACCTGCGGTTCGTGCCGGCTTTCCACAAGCACGCCGGCCGGCAGCTGCGCGGGGTCCAGCTCCACGTCACCGACCACGCGGCGTTCGCCCCCGTGCGCACCGCCGTCGCGATGCTCGCCGTGCTACGGCGGCTGTATCCGGACGACTTCGCCTGGCACACCACGGACACCGACGGCGGCGCCGGCGGCGCCGGGGGCACCGGCCACCGGCACTTCGTCGACCTGCTCTGGGGATCCGACCGGCTGCGGCGCACCGTCGACGCGGGCGACGACCCGCTGCCGCTGTGCGACCCGCCGGCCCCGCCCGGCCGGTGGGCCGGTGACGACGTGCTGCTCTACCCGTGAGACCCGCCGCTCCCGCTCCGACAGCTGCCGCCCCGCCCGGAAGGACACCCCCGTCGATGACCGATCTCACCACTCTCGCGACGACCACCCGGACCGGGATCCGCGGCTTTCGCGCGGGCGACGGACCGCGGGTCGTGGCGGCGTGGCGGCGCAGCGCGCCGGCCGATCCCGTCACCGCGGACCGCTTCCGCTCCCTGGTGCTGCTCGACCCCAACTTCGATCCGGAGGGGCTGCGGGTCGCCGTCGACGGCGAACGGGTCGTCGGCGCCGCCTACGCGGTGCGCCGCCTGACCCCGATGGCCGGCACCGACCTGGAGCCGGAACAGGGCTGGATCCCCTTCTTCTTCGTCGACCCGGACGCCCGCGGCCACGGCCTCGGCCGCCGGCTGCTCACCGAGGCCCTCGACTGGCTGCACGACCACGGCCGGACCAGGGTGGACTTCTCCTCGTACACCCCGAACTACGTCTTCCCCGGACTGGACGCCGAGGCCTACCCGGAGGCGGCGGGGCTCCTCGACTCCCTGGGTTTCCGTACCCTGTACGAGGCGGCGGCGATGGACCGCGTCCTGGTCGGCTACCGGCTCCCGGACGAGGTCGTCCTCCGGGTGGGCGAGCTGACCGCGCGGGGCTACCGGTTCGGCACCCCGGCCGACGACGACCTGGTGGACCTCCTCGCCCTCGCCGGGAGTCACTTCGGGCCGGACTGGGCGGCCACGATCCGGGCGTGCCTGACGGCGGGCACACCGCTCGACCGGATCGTCGTGGCCCGCGACCCCGGGGGCCGGATGGTCGGCTGGGCGATGCACGGCGCGTTCGACTCGGTGGACGAACGGTTCGGGCCGATCGGCGTGCTGGAGGAGATGCGCGGCACCGGACTCGGCGAGGCCCTGCTGCACCTGGTTCTGGAGCGGATGCGGGCGCTCCGCGCGCACTCCGCGTGGTTCCTGTGGACCGGTGCACAGTCCCCGGCGGGGCACCTCTACCGCAAGAGCGGCTTCACCACGACCCGGGTGTTCAGGGTGCTGCGCAGGGAGAGCGCCCGGTGACACCGCCACTGAGCCGGCGTCACTTCGCGCTCGCGCTGCCCTCGGCGCTCCTGGTCTCCGGCTGCGCGGCCCCGCACCAGGGCACCGGGCGGCCCGGCGACCCCGTCGTCCTCACCCTGCTCTCCCACTACGCGAGCGGCGAGCTGAAGAAGGCCCTCCAGGGGCCGGTGGACGAGTGGAACGCCCTGCACGACCGGGTCAAGGTGCGGACGAAGGCCGTCGAGTTCACCGACCTGCTGACCACCTTCATGGTCCGGCAGGCCGCGGGTCAGGGCACGGACATCCTGCACCCGTACTGCCTGTGGAACGGCCAGCTCGTCCGCGCCGGGGTGCTGCGGCCCGCGCCGCCCGCGTACGCCGAGGAGATCGGCCGCGGCTACGGCGCCGCCGCGGCCGGCTCCGCATCGGTGGCGGGCAGGGTCTACGGCTACCCCACCGAGATGCAGACGTACGCCCTCTACTACAACAGGCGGCTGCTGCGCGCGGCCGGTGTCGACGCTCCGCCCCGCACCTGGCCGGAGCTGGAGGAGGCCGCGTACCGGACCGCCCGGCAGGACCGGTACGGCAACACGCTGGTCCAGGGGTTCGGTCTTTCGACCTTCGACGACTCCACGACCGTCGGCCAGACCCTCGCGCTGCTCAACGCAGCCGGCGGGCGGTTCGTCTCGGCCGACGGCAGGCGCACCGCCATCGACTCCCCGGCCGGCCGCGCCGTGTTCGGCCTGGAGCGCCGCCTCGTCGACAGGGGGGCGAGCGCCCCGGGCGTCAACGTCTACCAGGCGTTCGCCTCCGGCCAGGTCGCCATGGTGATCAGCGCCGGCTGGTGGACCGCGAACCTGAAGGCCCTGATGGGCCCGGCCTACCGGGACGTCGGCGTGGCTCCCGTACCGCTCCCGGAGGCCGGTGGCAGGCGCGCCACCCTCGCCACCGGTTTCATGCTCGGCGTCAACACCGCCAGCCGCCACCCTGACGAGGCCTGGGAGTTCCTGCGCTGGCTCAACACCGAGAAGGTGGGGGGTACGACCCGGATGAGCGCCCTGCAGGCGTCCGTCGGCTCCCTGACCGGCCGCGCCGACGACATGCGCCGGCTCCTGGGCGCGGGCGGGGACGCGAACCTGCATCCGTTCCTGGACGCGCTGACGTACGCCGTACCCGAACCGAACGTGCCCGGCGCACAGCAGGCCAAGTCGCTGCTGCGCAAGAACATCGAGGCGCTGTGGACCGGTCGGCAGACGGTCGACGAGGCCCTGCGCGCCACCAGCCGCCAGGTCGACCAGGAGGTGGCGCGGTCATGGTGAACGCCACCCTGGCACCGGAGCCCACCGAACGGGCGGCGCACGGCGGGTCCACGGCCGTCGGACTCCGGGTCCAGGCCCGGAACCGGCGCCGGCAGGCCGTCGTCGCCTACCTCTTCCTGGCGCCGACGCTGCTGTTCTACGCCGTCTTCCTCGCCCTGCCGCTCGGCTTCGCGGTGCTCCTTTCCACGTCCCGCTGGGCCGGGTTCGACCTCGGCGACATCGACCCGGTGGGCCTGGACAACTTCGCCGGCCTGTTCGCCGACGGCTCGGCGTTCCTCACGCCGATCCTCACCAACACGCTGCTCTTCGCCCTCGGCACCGTGGCCCTCGCACTCGCCGGGTCCGTGCTCGTCGCCACCTGCATCGACAAGCTGCGGTTCCAGGGGCTGTGGCGCACCCTGTACTTCCTGCCGATCGTCACGACCGTCGTCGCCGTCGGCAACGTCTGGAAGTACATGTACGAGCCGGGCGGCCTCGTCAACGGCGCCCTCAACGCCGTCGGGCTCGACTCGGTGGCGTTCCTCCAGGACCCGGACACCGCACTGCCCGCGGTGGTGGTCGTCCAGGCCTGGGCCTCCGTCGGCTCGGCGATCCTCGTCCTGACCGCCGGGCTGAAGTCCGTCCCCGAGACGTACTACGAGGCCGCCGCGCTCGACGGCGCCGGGCCCTCGACCGTCTTCTGGCGGATCACGCTGCCGCTGCTGCGGCCGTCCCTGCTGTTCGTGTGCGTCACCCAGTTCCTCACCGGCCTGCAGTCCTTCGCGCTGATCATCGTGATGACCAAGGGCGGCCCCGGGGACGCCACCGACGTGGCCGCCCTGGAGATGTACCGGCAGGCCTTCTCCTACGGCGACTGGGGCACCGCGAGCGCCGCCGCCTTCGTGCTGTTCGCGGTGGTCCTCGCGGTCACGCTGGTCCAGCTCTGGCTCTTCCGGCGCAAGGGGGAGGACGCGTGATCCGCCGCCGCCTCCCGTGGCTTTCGTACCTGCTGGTGGTGACCGGCGCGGTGCTCACCGTGGTGCCGTTCGCCGACATGCTGATGACGTCCTTCAAGGGACCGGACGAGGCCGGCACCCTGCCCTACCGGTTCCTGCCGAGGGCGTTCGACCTGTCCAACTACCGGGCGGCGATCCACCAGCTGGACCTGCCGGTGCTCTTTCGCAACAGCGTCGTCGCCACCGCCACGATCACCGGTTCGGTGCTGCTCACGTCGTCGCTCGCGGGCTACGCGCTCGCCAAACTCCGCTTCCCGGGACGGGACCTCGTCTTCCGGCTCGTGCTGTCGACGATGATGTTCCCGCCGTTCCTCTTCTTCATCCCGCACTTCCTGATCCTGGTGCACTGGCCGCTGGCAGGCGGCAACGACCTGCTCGGGCGCGGCGGCGCGGGACTCACCGTCAGCATCCTGGCCCTCGCCATGCCGTTTCTCGTCAGCAGTTTCGGGATCTTCCTGACGCGCCAGTTCATGGTCTCCCTCCCGGACGAGGTCCTGGAGGCCGCGCGCATCGACGGGGCCGGCGAGTTCGCCGTGTGGTGGCGGATCGTCGTCCCGCAGACCAAGCCGGTCCTGGTCACCCTCGGCCTGCTGACCTTCGTCGACGCCTGGAACGAGTACATCTGGGCCCTGCTCGTCTCCACCGCCGACCCGGACGTGATGACCCTGCCCGTCGGCATCCAGCTCCTCCAGGACTACGTCGACCCGACCAGGACCCTGCCCATCGTCATGGCCGGACTGGTCCTGAGCGTCCTGCCGGTCCTCGTCCTCTTCCTGCTGCTGCAGAAGTACTACATCAGGGGCGTCATGCTCAGCGGCCTCAAGTGACGGCGTCCCGGCGGTGCTGCCGAGCCGCACGCCGGTGGGCCCGTCGCGGGGTCCGCTCGGAGCCCAGCCCGCCGTACCACGGTCACAGGCCGCGCCAGACATTGTCGAACGCCGCGTCCTCGATCTCCCTGCGCTGGCGTACCGCGGCCAGTTCCGTCACGGCGTCGTCCACGGCGGCCACCACCGTCACGATCGCGTCGGAGACCGAACTCGCGAGGTCCTTGGCCGCCTCGTCCCGGATCCCCACCGCGGCCGCCAGGGCGGCGAGCACGGGCTCGCCCGACGCCCAGCGCTCGTGCGCCCGCGCACGCTCGGGCGAGTCCGCTGCCTCGGTCCGCCCGGTCGGCAGCGGCAGCCAGCGCCGCCGCTGCTGGGCGACGGTCCCGTCCGCCTCCAGGGCGTCCAGGTAGGCAGCGCCCAGGCCGCGTCCCCGGCGCCACAGCCAGTCCTCGACGGACTCGTACGGCGCCTCCCGCCGCAGCGCCGCCACCGCCTCGCCGAGGAGCCGGTCGGCCGTCACACCCGTCGGTGCGGGCACGACGAGCTCGTCGTCGAGCGTGACCGCCCCGGCGTCGACGAGGTCGACCAGTTCGGCTCCCGCGAGCGCCAGCGACAGGTCACCCTGCTCGACGGGCCGCGCGGCGGCGTCGTAGACGGCGACCAGGAACAGGTCCCGGGGTGTGGTCATGACGGACTCCCCAACAGAGACGGCGAAGGCACCAGAGGCATCTGAACCACTGGAGGTACCAGGAGCACTAGAGGTACCAGAGGTATCGAGAGGTGTCAGGGACAACGGCGGCGCCACGGCATTCGATGCCCGGTCGGACGCCGCCGCGGCGGTGATCCGCGGCGCCGCCGCGGCTCCCGCACGCGCGGTAGGCTGCTGCGCGATCAGAAGGGTGACTCCGGCCGGAGGCGGGTGGACATGACAGCGCACGCGGAGCCGTCGTCCGCCGTCGGCGCGGGCGGCCGGGACAGCCGGCTGGGCCCGCTGATCATCACGCTCTTCGCGTTGTACGCGCGCGGCGGCCACAACTGGCTCTCCGTCGCCTCCGTGATACGCCTGATGGCCGACCTCGGTGTGGAGGGACAGGCCGTACGCTCCGCGGTCTCCCGGCTGAAGCGGCGCGGAGTGCTGCGCGGGGAGCGCCACGAGGGT
The DNA here is from genome assembly GCF_040702065.1 of Streptomyces sp. NPDC086777. NCBI lineage: Bacteria > Bacillati > Actinomycetota > Actinomycetes > Kitasatosporales > Streptomycetaceae > Streptomyces > Streptomyces sp. NPDC086777. The sequence continues at coordinate 21,297 of NZ_JBFBJI010000035.1, forward strand.
GCCGCCGGGTACGCCGTCTCCGACCGCACGCTGGAGGTGCTGGAGGACGGTGACGTGCGGATCTTCGAGCGGAACCGGGCCGCGGCCGGCGACGGCTGGCTCGTCGTCGTGTTCTCCGTGCCGGAGTCCGAGCGCGACAAGCGGCACGCCCTGCGCACCGCCCTGACCCGCCTCGGCTTCGGCACCGCGGCCCCCGGCGTGTGGGTGGCGCCCGGCATCCTGGCCGACGAGACCCGCCGCACGCTGCAGCGCCTCGGGCTGACGCCGTACGTGGACATCTTCACCGGCGAGCACTTCGCCTTCGGTGACCTGTCGGCGAAGGTCCGCGAGTGGTGGGACCTCGACGAACTCGCCGCGCTGTACGCGGACTTCCTGGAGCGGTACCGGCCGGTGCGCGAGCGCGCGGCGGCCGGCGCGGTCCCGGCGCGGGAGGCGTTCGGGATCTACCTGCCGATGCTCACCGAGTGGCGCAGGCTCCCGTACCGCGACCCCGGACTGCCGCTTTCCCTGCTGCCACCGGGCTGGATGGGCGAAACCGCCGGCGCGCTCTTCGAGGAACTGGACCGGACCCTGCGGGAGCCCGCCCGCGCCCACGCCCTGGCGGTCATACCCGCCGGACAGCACAACCGGCCCCGGCCTACGGCCTGACCAGCCGGTCCTCCGGGATCACCGCCACGCCGAGGATCTCGATCATCGCCTCCGGCTGCCACAGCGCGGTGCAGCCGATGCCCGCCATCGCCGGGTACACCGGTCCCGCCAGCTCCCGCCACACCTTGCCGATCTCCTTGCCGTGGGCCTGGTAGTCCGGGATGTCGGTGAGGTAGATCGTCACGCTCACCAGGTCTTCCGGCTCGCCCCCGGCCGCCCGCAGCGTGGTCAGCACATTGCCGAACGCCTGACGGAACTGCTCGACGATCCCACCCGGAACGATCCTCATGCCGGCGTCCAGCGCGGTCTGACCGCCCAGGTACAGCGTGTTCCCGGCGAGGGTTCCGTGCGAGTAGCCGCTCGGGGCGGGCAGGTCGGGCGGGTTCACGGCGACGGGAGTCATCGGGCCTCCGGTTCGGTGGTGTCCGGCGCCGGCCGCACGGCCGGTCGTATTGACAATAAATGACGACCGTGAAAGATACGAGATAGAGCGCGCGGTCCGGTTCCGGACCCCGGCGAGCCCACGGAGACGGAGTCGATTCCATGGAGCCTGACCTCGGCAAGTACCGGCTCGAGGGCGACAACACGATGTACCGGCTGCCCAGCGGCATCGTCGCCCCGGTCGTCACCCGGGCCGGCCAGGAGGACGTCAACACCGCCGACTCGGGCGGCGCCCTCCGCGTGTCGGGCGTCAGTGCCCGGCACACCCCGGCGCGCCGCCTGTGGTACGGCAAGGTCAGCAACGAACCCGGCTACCGCTCGGTCTCCCACCACCACGGCGAGGCCGAGACCGGCGGTTACGTCCTGTCCGGGCGGGCCCGGATCTACTTCGGCGAGAAGTTCGAGGACTACCTCGACATGGAGGAGGGCGACTGGGTCTTCGTCCCGCCGTTCATGCCGCACGTCGAGTGCAACCTGTCCCGGACCCGGCCGCTGGTGTGGATGACCACCCGGACCCCGGAGAACATCGTGGTCAACCTGCCCGACGTGGCCGACACCGACCTGCGCGACTGGCTGAACCGATGACGGCCGCCCCGGCCGGCGACGCCGCCCCGACCTCCGCGATCGTCACGGCGGCCCTCACCCTCAAGCCCGCCCCGCCCGAGCACTTCGACCTCGCCTTCACCGCCACCACCCAGCCCTGTCCCTGGCCCAAGGCCTACGGCGGCGACCTCGTCGCCCAGGCCGCCGCCGCGGCGATGCGCTCGGTGACCGACGGCAAGACGCTGCACTCCATGCACAGCTACTTCCTGCGCCCGGCCGACATCGGCGCCGAGATCCGCTACGAGGTCGAGGTGCTGCGCGACGGCCGCGGCTACAGCACCCGCCAGGTCCGCGGCTACCAGAACGGCAAGGTCCTGTACGTCTGCCTCGCCAACTTCGCGGCGGGGGAGCCCGGTTCGTCCTTCCACGCCGACCTCGCCGCGGACGTTCCCGACCCCGAGTCCCTGCCGAGTGCGGCGGAGTACCTCGCCGAGCGCACCGGCGGCACCATGACCGACGGGTCCAAGGCCTACTGGAGCGGCGGCCGCGGCTTCGACATGCGCCACGTGCCCGGCCCCGTCTACCTCACCGTCGACGGCGCACGACTGCCCCACCAGGCCGTCTGGGTACGGCCGTTCGACCCGCTCCGCCCCGTCGAGGGACTCGGCGACGCCCAGCGCGACCTCGCCGCCCTCGCCTACGTCTGCGACTACACCGTCCTCGAACCCGTCCTGCGCGTCCTCGGTCTGGCCTGGGCCGACCCCGGCCTGGTCACCGCCAGCCTCGACCACGCCATGTGGTTCCACCGCCCCGCACCGGCCGGCGACTGGCTGCTCTACGCCCAGGAGGCGGTGGCCGCCGACGCCGGCCGCGGACTGGGCAGCGGCCGCTTCTTCACCCGCGACCACCGCCACCTGGCCACCGTGGTCCAGGAGGGCATGATCCGCCCCGCCTGAGCCGCCCGCCGTACACCACCGGCGGGCTCCCGGAAGGAACCCCGCGTTGGCTCTTCCGCTCTCACCCACCTCGCACCTGGACACCTTCGCAAGGGACCACCTGCCGCCCGCCGAACAGTGGCCCACCATCGAGTTCACCACCCCCGAACTCGCCTACCCGCAACGCCTCAACGCGGCCGGCGAACTCATCGACGCGGCCGTCGAGCGGTACGGCCCCGGCCGCCCCGCCCTGCGCACCCCGGCCGGGGAGCTGTGGACGTACGGCGAACTGCGCACCCGTGCCAACCAGGTGGCCCGGGTACTGACCGCGGACCTGGGCCTGGTGCCGGGCGGCCGCGTCCTGCTGCGGGCGCCCAACACCCCCTGGACGGTGGCCTGCTGGCTCGGCGTCCTGAAGGCGGGCGGGGTGGTGGTCACCACGATGGCCGCGCTGCGCGCCCGCGAGATCGTCCCGATCGCCGACCGCACCCGGCCGGTGCTCGCCCTCGTGGACCACCGCTTCACCGACGAGGTCCGCACCGCACTGCCCGGCCTGACGGTGGTCGAGTACGGCGGGGGCGGCGACGGCGACCTGGTGGCGCGGTGCGCCGCGAAGTCCGGCGAGTTCACGAACGTCGACACCGCCGCCGACGACGTGGCCCTCCTCGGCCCGACCTCGGGCAGCACCGGCGTCCCGAAGATCACCATGCACTTCCACCGGGACATCCTGTCCATCGACAACACCTTCGGACGGCACGTCCTGCGGCTGCGGCCGGACGACCTGGTCGCCTGCACCGCGCCGTTCGCCTTCACCTTCGGCCTCGGCATGCTCGTCGTCTTCCCGCTGCGGGCCGGCGCCTGCGCCCTCCTCACGGAGACCGCGACCCCGCCCCAGCTCGCCGACCTCGTCGAGGAACACGGCGTCACCGTCCTCGCCACCGCGCCCACCGCCTACAAGGCGATCGTGCGCGAGGGCAGAGAGGGCAGGCTCAGCCGACTGCGCACCGGCGTCTCGGCCGGTGAGCACATACCCCTCGGCACCTGGCAGGAGCTGCGCGACCGCATCGGGCTGAAGGTCATCGACGGCATCGGCGCGACCGAACTGCTGCACATCTTCATCTCGGCCGCCGACGACGACATCAGGCCCGGCGCCACCGGCCGCCCGGTGCCCGGCTACCGGGCCGCCATCCTCGGTCTCGACGGCGAAGAACTCGGCCCGGGGCAGCCGGGGCGGCTCGCCGTCATCGGCCCGGTGGGCTGCCGCTATCTGGACGACAAGCGGCAGCAGGACTACGTCGTGGGCGGCTGGAACGTCACCGGCGACATCTTCCACCGCGACGAGGACGGCTACTTCCACTACCACGCCCGCAGCGACAACATGATCGTCTCCTCCGGCTACAACATCGGCGGACCCGAGGTGGAAGCGGCCGTCGACACCCACCCGGACGTCGTCGAGTCGGCGGTGGTGGCCCGGCCCGACCCGGAGCGCGGCTCGGTGGTGTGCGCCTTCGTCGTGCTGCGCGAGGGCGTCACCGGGGACGCGGCGAAGGCCAGGGAGATCCAGGACCATGTCAAGCAGGTCCTGGCGCCCTACAAGTACCCGCGGGACGTGCGCTTCCGCGACACCCTGCCGCGCAACACCAGCGGCAAGCTCCAGCGGTTCGCTCTCCGGCGGATCATCGAGCAGGAGCAGGCCGCCGAACCCGGACCGGCCGCCGGACAGCGGCAGGCCGCCGAGCCGGTCGCCGAGCAGTGAGAGGAACTCCGGTGAAAATCGCGATCATCGGCGGTGGCCCGGGCGGGCTCTACCTCGCGGCATTGACGAAGCAGCTGGACCCCGCCCACGAGATCACCGTGTGGGAGCGCAACGCCCCCGACGACACCTTCGGCTTCGGCGTGGTCTTCTCCGACGAGACGCTCGGCGGCATCGAGAACGCCGACACCGTCTTCGCCGAGGCCATGGCCCGCCGCTTCGCCCGCTGGACGGACATCGACATCCACTACCGGGGCGAGAGCCACACCGTCGGCGGCCAGGGCTTCGCCGCGATGAGCCGCAAGGAGCTCCTGCGCCTCCTCCAGGAGCGCTGCCGCGACCTCGGCGTCGCCCTGCGCTTTTGCACCCCCGCGCCCGACGCCGCCGAACTGCGCGCCTCGCACGACCTCGTCGTCGGCGCGGACGGCGTCAACTCCGGTGTGCGCACGGCCCACGCGGACGCCTTCGGCCCCTCCCTGGACCGCCGGCACAGCAAGTACATGTGGCTGGGCACGGACCGGGTCTTCGAGGCCTTCCAGTTCTTCGTCAAGGAGACGGAGTGGGGGGTGATGCAGGTGCACGGCTACCCCTACTCCGACGCCGGCTCCACGTTCATCGTGGAGATGCACGAGGACGTCTGGCGCCGGGCGGGCTTCGACGCGGCCGAGGACACGGTGTTCGCGCCGGGCGCCTCCGACGAACAGTCGGTCGCCCGGGTCCGTGAGCTGTTCGCCGCCGAACTCGACGGGCACCGGGTGTTCGCGAACAACTCCAGGTGGCTGAACTTCACGACCGTGCGCAACGAGCGGTGGCACCACGGCAACCTGGTCCTGATCGGCGACGCGGCCCACACCGCCCACTTCTCCATCGGCTCCGGCACCAAACTGGCCATGGAGGACGCCCTGGCCCTCGCCGCCTGCCTGCACGAACACCCGGACACGGACAGCGCGTTGAGCGCCTACGAGAGCGAGCGGCGGCCGGTGGTGGAGTCCACCCAGCGGGCCGCGCAGGCCTCGCTGGAGTGGTTCGAGAACATCGGCATGTACGCCCGCCAGGAACCCACCCAGTTCTGCTTCAACCTCCTCACCCGCTCCCGCCGCATCACCTACGACAACCTGCGCACCCGCGACGCCGGGTTCGCCGACCGCGTCGACACCGCCTTCGCCACGGCACAGGGCCTGAGCGGCCGGGCCCCCGCCATGTTCCGGCCGTTCCGGCTCGGCCGACTGGAGCTGAAGAACCGCGTGATCGTCTCCCCGATGGACATGTACTGCGCCGTCGACGGGGTCCCGGGCGACTTCCACCTCGTCCACCTCGGCTCGAAGGCCATGGGCGGGGCCGGCCTGGTGATGACCGAGATGGTCTGCGTCTCGCCCGAGGGCCGGATCACCCCCGGCTGCACCGGCCTGTGGAACGACGTACAGCGCGACTCCTGGAGCCGGGTCGTGGACTTCGTGCACACGAACAGCACCGCCCGCATCGGACTCCAGCTCGGGCACTCGGGCCGCAAGGGCTCGACCCGCCTGATGTGGGAGGGCATGGACGAACCGCTCCCGGACGGCAACTGGGAGACCGTCGGCCCCTCCCCGCTGTCCTACGGCCCCGGCTCACCCGCACCCCGCGAACTCGGCCGCGCCGACCTGGACCGGATCAGGGACGAGTTCACGGCGGCGGCCCGGCGTGGCGCGGACGCCGGCTTCGACCTCCTCGAACTCCACTGCGCCCACGGCTACCTGCTCTCCTCGTTCCTCTCGCCGGTCGCCAACCACCGCACGGACGGGTTCGGCGGTCCGCTGGAGAACCGGCTGCGTTTCCCGCTGGAGGTCTTCGACGCCGTCCGCGCCGCCTGGCCCGCCGACCGCCCGGTGATCGTGCGGATCTCGGCCACCGACTGGATGCCGGACGGCAACACCGAGCACGACGCCGTCGAGATCGCGCGCGCCTTCGTCGCCCACGGCGCCGACGCCATCGACGTCTCCACCGGCCAGGTCGCCAAGGACGAGAAGCCCGCCTACGGCCGCTCCTACCAGACCCCCTTCGCCGACCGCATCCGGCACGAGGTCGCCGCCGCCACCGGAGCGGCCGTCATCGCCGTCGGTGCCATCGCCTCCTACGACGACGTCAACTCGATCCTCCTCGCCGGCCGTGCCGACCTGTGCGCCCTCGGCCGTACCCACCTGTACGACCCGCACTGGACCCTGCACGCGGCCGCCGAGCAGGAGTACGCGGGCGCGGCCGCCGAGTGGCCCGTGCAGTTCCGGGCCGGCCGCCGCAAGCCGCCCACCGCGCGCACCGACGCCGTGCGCCCCAGGCTGTCGCTGCTGCGGGCCGGGGAGGCAGGGGAGAGCGTCCACCTGCGGTGGAAGCCCGCGGGCGAGGGACTGCCGGCGGTGCGCTGAGGTCAGGCGGTGCCCGTGGCACGGCTCCTCGCCGCGGCGAGCGGCAGGGTGATGGTGAACCGGGTGTCGCCGGGCGCGCTGTCCACCTCGACTCGGCCGCCGTGGGCCTGGGCGATCGAGGCCGCGATCGCCAGTCCGAGACCGGCACCGCCCGCGGTGCCGCGGGCGCGGGCTCGGGAGGCGTCACCGCGGGTGAAGCGGTCGAAGAGGGTCGGCAGGGGGCGGGCCGGGACGCCCGGTCCGTCGTCGTGCACGTGGATCGCGCAGTGCCCGTCGGCCGCCTGCACCGTGACGGTGACCCGCGTCCCGGCGGGGGTGTTCGACCGGGCGTTCGCCACCAGGTTGGCCACGACCTCATACAGCCGGGACGGGCCGCCGGTCACCGTGGCGGGCGCGTCGGGACGAGCACGGTGGCCACCGCCATCGCCGTGCACACGGCGGCCGGGGTGAGGGAGTGGACGAGGACCGTCCGGACCCGCAGCGAACGCCCGCGCAGCCGGGTGAGGGCCCGCCCGGCGGCCGTCATCCCTCGTCGTCCGCCGGCCTGATGACGTACCCGGCGCCCCGCACGGTGTGGATCATCGGCCGGCGCTCCTTGTCGATCTTCGCGCGCAGGCCGCAGACGTACACCTCCACCAGGTTCCCGCCGCCGAACGAGCTTTCTCTGGGGGTTTCAGGACCGTGGTGTGACGTCGTACGGCACCTCCTCGTTGAGGTCGTAGGACGGGTTCTCCGGGGGTGTGGCTCTGCGGTGGATCGTTGCGATCGACTCGTGGACTAGGGGTACAAGTGCGTGCATTTCCTGTACGGATGCCTTCGGGCCTTCGGTACTGGACCGTGGTGGATGACGATCTTGAGGTCGTCGAGGACGCTGATCGCTTCCTGCTCGAGATTCGACTGGCGCGAGGGCGGGCGGAGCTGACGACGAAGGCGTACGCCGAGGGTCTTGTCCTGTTCTTGCGCTGGTGTGTGAGGACGGGCCGGGACTGGCGGACGGCGGCTCGCGAGATGGGGCTGTTCATCCTCTGGCTGAGGTGGACGCCCGGCAACGGCGGGCAGCGTCAGGTCGTGGTGCCCGGGCCCGGGAGCAAGCCGGTCCGCGGGGACACCCGGATCAACAAAGTGCTCTCCGCCGTGCGGATGTTCCTGGTCTACGCGGTCATCAACAAGGCCGTGCCGCCTTCGGTGTTGGAGCAGATCTACGAACTGAGCGACGACCACGACCTGCCCTTGGCGGCCCGCGGTGAGAGCAGTGTGATGCGCCACCGCCTTCGAGCCCACCATCGGCTTCAGGAACCCGAGACCGAGGTCGACCGAGCCAGCGATGAAGAGGTCATTGCGATGTTCCTCGCGTGCCGCTCGGCGCGCGACCGGCTGATCATGCTCCTGCTTTCCCGAGTCGGACTTCGTCCAGGCCAGGTCGCCGGCCTTCGTCGCCGTGATCCTCACCTGCTGACGGACTCGCGGTCACTGGGCTGCCACGTCGAAGGCGCCCACGTGCATGTCGTCCGGCGCCAGAACGAGAACAACGCGTGGTCGAAGTCGAAGAAGTCGTGGGTGATGCCGGTGGACTTCCTGGTCGTGCAGGCATTCGACCAGTACGCGCTGGAACGGGACGAGCTTCTGGGGTCCGACGGCAGCGACTTTCTGCTCGTCAACCTCTTCCGCCGCCCTCTGGGCGCGCCGGTCTCTGCGGACGCTATCGGGGAGCTGTGCGAGTCGTTGTCTCGGCGGGCGGGACTGGGTCGCAGGGTGGGGCCGCGGATGTGCCGCCACGCGATGGCCAGCAACGTCGTCGACGCCGGCGGCAAGTTGGACGAGGTGCAGATGCTTCTTGGGCACAAGCATCCCGAATCCGCTCGCCCCTACTTGCACCCGGCGGCATCACGGCTGCGTGTGGCAGTCAACTGCGTTCCCTCGCCGCGAGAGCCGGGCGGGGAGGGCACCCGATGACGGTTACCGCTGCTCCGCTCCGGCCCACGGAGCGCCTGGAGGAGGACGAGGACGACGGCAGGACCGCGGAATTGCGGGCCGCGGTCGATCAGCAAATTCTGGACCTGCTGGGCTGGTCGGACGAGGTCGGGATGCTGTTCTTCCCCTATGACCACCACCTCCTGGGCATGCCGAAGTGCAGGGTGAAGGGCTGCTCGCAGGCCAGTGTCGCCCGGCAACTCTGCGAGGGGTGCCGGCTTCGATGGAGACAGGCAGGCAGGCCCGCCGTGGACGAGTACGTGGAGACGGCTCGCCCCGGGACGCGTCGGACCGGAGTGGCGGACTGCTCGGTGAAGGGATGCCCCCGGCCGTTCCGGTCATGGAGAAATCCGGTCTGCTCGACCCACTTCGCCCAGCTCACCCGGCTTCAGGTCACGTTGGAGGAATTCCTCGTACGCGACGACGTTGTCCCCCTGCCGGCCTTCGGGAACTGCGAAGTCGTGGCCTGCCACCGCAAGCGAGACGGCAGATCCCCGTACTGCCATGGCCATCGTGTCCGCTGGTCCTGGGCCGTCAAACGCGGACTGAGCACACACAACGAAGCGCGGTGGCGACGAACTGCCGCGCCTGTCTCTGCAAACAACGAAGTCAGCCTGCGCGGACTGACTGCACAGGTGGTCGCGGAAATCCTCTACGGCATCCAGGCCCGTACCCGAGAGGGGCTGCACACGACGCAGCCAGTGCTGCGGACGCTCACCAACCGGCTGCGCGAGCTCGAACTACCCTCGCTGACCGCAGTGGAGCTGGACCAGGTATCCCGCGGCGAACGGGGCTTCTGCAGCAGCCTGATCACCCACGTCGGCCGCTTCGGGCTCACCCCGGAGGGCGAACGGGCCAAGGACGTGTGGAACGGCGCCATCTTCGGTCATGCCGGTCATCTGCACTTCACCGGGATCCACCAGCCATGGCTCCGCAGTGCCGCAAAAGAATGGGCGTTCTTCTCCCTGCCTCAGCGCCGCGGCAAGGCCATCGCCACGTGCCAGGAAGTCGTCAGCGCTTTCGCGCTCCTCTCCGAGAGCCTGCAACTGCAGCGCGACGACTGCGGCAACGACATCCGTGCCGTGTGCCGCAGGGACATCACCGCCTTCGCCAACCGGCTGAGCCACCTGCGTCAAACGGCCTCATCTCGGAGCGCAGAACAGTGGTCATCAGCCGCTACGTACGCGGCAATCGGGCCCGGATGCGGTCCCTGGGGCTGACCCGGCCCGGCGAGCCGCTGCACAGCCTGCCGGACGACTTCGCCCTCCTGGCCGAGGACATCCCCGACGACCCCGAGGACACCGAAGCAGGCAAAGACCTCCCGTCCGAGGTCATGCGGCAAATCTGCGAGCGCCTACCCTCTCTCGCCGGCACGAAGCGGAACGGCAACGAGAACCTGGTGGCCACAGAGCTGCTGATCGACACCGGCAGGCGGCCCACGGAGATCTGCCAACTGCGGTGGGATTGTCTCCAGCAGGACACCACTGGCCAGAACGTCCTGATTTACGACAACTACAAGTCCGGCCGCAAAGGACGGCGACTGCCGATCTCCCAGGCCACCGCGGGAGTGATCACCAGGCAGCAGGAGCTGATCCGCACCGACTTCCCCCGGACTCCCACCGCTGAGCTGATGCTCCTGCCGACACGGGTAGGCAACCCCCACGGCCGCAAGCCGATCGGGGCCGGCTGGCTGTCCGGCCGCCACCGCGAATGGATCCAGTCGCTGGCCGAGTTCCTGGTCCCCACCCGCGTCGAGATGAACGGGCAGCAGATCACCGAGATGCTGCCCTTCGATAAATCCAAGATCTTCCCCTACGCCTACCGGCACACCTACTGCCAGCGGCACGCTGACCAGGGCATCCAGCCCGACGTCCTTCAAAGTCTGATGGACCATCGCCAACTCGCCACTACTCAGCGTTACTACCGGGTCAGTGAGCAGCGCAAACGCGAGGCCGTCGACCGCGTCTCGGCGATGCAGTTCGACCGCCACGGCAACCGCATCTGGCGGCAGGCCAAGGAACTGCTGGACGACGAGTACGCCCGCCGCGCCGTCGGCGAAGTCCAGGCACCCTACGGCGTCTGCGTCGAGCCGTCCAATGTCGCGGCCGGCGGACACGCCTGCCCTGTCCGATTCCGCTGCGTCGGCTGCGACCATTTCCGCACTGACGCCTCCTACCTCCCCGATCTGGAGGCATATCTCGCCGACCTGCTGCGAAACCGGGAACGCCTGGCCGCGTTCACCTCCGCCGACGACTGGGCAAAAGTGGAAGCCGCACCCTCCGATGAGGAGATCATCAGGGTCCGTCGTCTCGTCCGGCGTGTCCGAGAGGATCTCGACGCCCTCACCGACGAGGACCGTGCGCAGATCAGGGAAGCCACCATCGTCCTGCGCCGCAGCCGACGGCGAATCATCGGCCTCGGGATGCCCCGCGTCGGACCGCCCATGCCCGACTTCCTTCCTGGAAGAACAGCATGACGAACATGAGTGACGGCAGGCGGGCCGACTCGGTCCGCCGCCGTGAGCGCGTCCTCAAAGCCCTGGACACAATGCTGCGAAGCGACGCCGACATCACCGTTTCGGCTCTCGCCCGCGCCGCGCGAGTAGACCGCACGTTCCTCTATAGGCACTGCGACCTCCTCCGACGCGTCCACGCGGCCGCGGCCGCCTCTCCACAGGAAGGACGGATCGCAGCTGTCAGCCGGGCCTCCCTCCAGACCGACCTGGCCAACGCGCTGGAACGGAACAAATGCCTTGCCACGCAGGTCCGGCAGTTGGAGAAGCGCCTCTCCGAGGCCCTCGGCGAGGCTGCCTGGGCCGAGTCGGGCCTGGGGCGCCAGCCGACACCGACCAACTTCAGCGACGCATCACCATGCTGGAACAGAACCTCGCCGACATCCAAGGTCAGCTCGATGAACGTGACGATGAACTGGAGGCTGCCCGAGCGGCCAACCGAGAACTGACTCGCGCCTTAAACCAGCGCGAGTGACCTCCAACGCCTGTGGGAGGAAGCAGGACAGCGCCCGGTGCAGGGGCCGGACACTGTCAGCGATGAAGTGTGACCGCTGGTCAGAAGGTGTGCGGCCAGGTGTCGAAGACGGTGATGTCCTCCGGCCGCTGATGAGGATCTCTGAATTCGGCCGTGGGCATTCGTTGCCCCACTCGCTCCGGCGTTCAACGGAGTGGGGAGTTGCAGCGAGCGTCGCGCGCGTTGCCGACTGGAGACGACCGCTCGCGGAGTGTGCGGGCCATGCCGGCCGGTCAAAGGCGCCTGCGGCGGCGCTGCGCTGGGCTTCGCCCACCCTGGACAGTCCGTCCCGTCCCTGGACCCAAGGCGGCGTCGTTCAGTCGGTGTGTCCGGGTTGATGGGGCTTCAGGAGTTGGGGCAGAAACGCGAGATCGTCGCCGGTGGCTGACGCGGAGGCAGGGGGGGGGCTGTCGGTGATCATGAGGTGTCGAGTCCCTGATCACCACGACGGAAGACCGTGCCTGCCCGTTCATCCGTGCTCGTCCCGGGCCTCTGGGCCAACTCACCGACGCCGCGCTGCCCATCCCAGACGACTTCTCCGGCCTGTTGAACTGCCTGGCTCAGGTGCCTAATAACCGGCGGGACCAGGGCCGAAGCCATCCGCTCGCCTTCGTCTTGTCCCTGGCAGCGTGCGCGGTGCTGGCCGGAGCGAAGTCCTTGGCCGCGATCGCGGAGCGGGCTGCCGACGCCCCGCCACACGTACTGTCCCGCTCGGTGGCCCATGCCGGAAGCCGGAGCGCAGCCCCGTCGCCCCGGCCGAGGCCACCGTGGGCCGTATGGTTCACCACGTCAGGGACATCGCGTATGCCGAGGACGCCTCTCGCGTACGCACCGGCACCGCTCCACGTGCCATGGCATCCCTGTGCAACCTGGCCGTCGGCGCTCTCCGACTGACCGACCGGACGAACATCGCCGCTCGGCTCCGCCACCACATCCGCGACGCCAGCCGTCCACTGATCGCTCTCGGCATCTTGTGATCAACCGGGACACGTCCCCCGAACAACTGAACAACGCAGCCCTGCGGGCCGAGCAGACGTGTGCCACCGCGCACTCGCTGGGGCCGACCACGAGGGTCAGGAGCGGATGAATTCCAGCAGATCCGCGTTGATCGTTGCCGCCTCGGTCGTCGGCATGCCGTGCGGGAAGCCCGGGTAGACCTTCAGCTCGCCGTTGGGCAGCAGCTTGGACGACAGCAGCGCCGAGTCGTCGATGGCCACGATCTGGTCGTCGTCGCCGTGCATGACCAGGACCGGCACCGTGATCTTCGTGAGGTCGTCGGTGAAGTCGGTCTGGGAGAACGCCACGATGCCGTCATAGTGGGCCTTGGCGCCGCCCATCATGCCCTGTCGCCACCAGTTGTCGACGATCGCCTCGTCGAACTCGCGTCCCGGACGGTTGAACCCGTAGAACGGGCCGGCCGCCAGCGCGCGGTAGAACACCGAGCGGTTCGCCGCCAGCTGCGCCTGCAGGTCGTCGAAGACCGCCTTGGGCAGTCCGCCGGGGTTGGCGTCGGTCTGGACCATCAGCGGCGGAACGGCTGCGATCAACGCGGCCTTGGCCGCCCGGTCCTGGCCGTGTCGGGCCAAGTAGTGTGCGACCTCGCCACCGCCGGTGGAGTGGCCGACGAACACGGCGTCGCGCAGGTCGAGACGGTCGACCACCGCGGCCAGGTCGTCGGCGTAGTGGTCCATGTCGTGCCCGCTGTCGGTCTGGGTGGAGCGGCCGTGGCCGCGGCGGTCGGCGGCGACCACGCGGAATCCCTGGTTGAGGAAGAACAGCAGCTGAGGGTCCCAGTCGTCCGACGAGAGCGGCCAACCGTGGCAGAAGACGATGGGCTGGCCGGAGCCCCAGTCCTTGTAGTGGATGTCGAGGCCGTCGGAGGTGGTGATGGAGGGCATGCCCGCTTCTCCCTGTCCGTTCGCAGCGATGACATGACAGACGCCGTCGATCCGCTCTGTCTTTGAGTGCGCTCGCGCGGTTCGCCGCATTGCGGTTCACCGCGACAAGCGCTTTCGAACACCTTGTCAGTCCCGTACGGCTCGGAGGGAACCAGCGCCACCCGCTGTGCACAGCACGCACAACGGGGTTCACTTCTCGCACAGTGCGCTGCGCGTGCCGGCACCTAGCATGTGATCCGCGTGGAACACCGCAGTGACCGTCGGCCTCGAAAACCCGTCTGGGCACTCGGTGTTGTGCCCCATCTGGATGTGGCGACCTCGCAGCCGTCCACGCCACGAGGAGTGCGGGGTGTACGAGACGGCAGCTCACATGTCGACGAACCGCTGCAGATCGGGATTCTCTACCGGTGCGCGCTGCGCTCCGGCCCCACCAAGGAGTGATGACCCTCATGACTGTTGCGGGTATGAAAGGCTTTCGCCTGGCGACGCAGGATCTGCTCCTCGTCGCCGGCACTCTCGACGACGCCGACTGGAACCGGCCCAGCGGTGCCGAGGGCTGGAGTGTCAAGGACGTGTTCTCGCACGCTGGACAGCTCATCTCGCTGCTGGTGTCTGCCGTACAGGGGACGTTGCGGTATCCGGATCCGCCGCTCGGGATCGAGCGGCTCAACGAGGTGCTGGTCGGAGCCGCCAGGGAGCAGACGCCCGCTGAGATCGTCGACTTCCTCCGAGTCCAGTCGGAGCTTGCCTTCCCCGTGTTCGACAGCCTCCAGGACGAGCCGCTGGCATCGTCCACCGCGCAGTTGCTCGACCTCGGCGTATACGAGCTGCACGCCATCCCGGACATGTTCTCCTTCGACTTCGCGACCCACCTGCACTTCGACCTGCTCGGTCCCCGCGGGCCACTGGACGCCGATGTGCCGCCCATGGACGAGGACCGGATGGAGCCCTCCGTCCACTGGCTGCTGGGCGGCATCCCGAAGATGCAGCGCGACCTCCACCGCTCGCTCCTCGCGCCGTTGGCACTCGTTCTGACGGGCCCGGCGTCGACCCGTGTCGTCCTTCACCGCGTCGGGGACACGATCCTCGTCGAGGACCCCGCCACCGCACCCGCCCCGGCGGCTCAGGTGACGTCGTCCACGTTCGATTTCCTCGCCTGGTCGACCACCCGTATCCCCTGGCGTGAGGGGACCGAGGTGACCGGCGATACCTCTGTCGCCGCCGCTTTCCTCGACGAGCTGAACCTGATCTGACGCCTGGGCTCCGGCTTTGCGGTGTCGCGCACGACGGCCCGTGGGTCCGCTGACGGTCCGTTCAGCGCTCTCGCCATTCGCTGGGGGACATGCCGTATTCGGCTCGGAATGCGCGACTGAAGCTGGACAGGTCGGAGAAACCGTGGCGTCGTGCGACAGCACCGACGGCCACGGCGGCGTCGTCGGCGAGTGCCTGCCTGCACGCTTCGAGGCGGCGGGTGCGGATCCAGTCCGCGAGACTGATGCCGCTTGCGGCAAGCACCTTGTACAGATAGCGCACCGAGATGTGGTGCGCGGCTGCGATCTGCTCGGCGGACAGGCCGGGGTCGTGGAGGTGCCGGCGGGCGTATTCAAGGATGCGCATCTGCAGGGTGGCGGCCATGGGCTCGGCCGCTAACTCGTCGGCCCGCAGATGGGTCGCGATCACGGCGCGAATGAGTTCGATGCTCGGGTGACCGACGAGGTCGGCGTTGACCGCGGTGGTCAGGGCGGGATCGGCGGCCAGTCGGCGCAGATAGTCGTGGGTCAGCGAGGTCACCGGGTGCCCAGGGCCCAGCTTGACCGCGCACGCCGCGCGGATCATGTCGTGCGGCATCGCCAGCGCCGAATGCGGTATTCGGAAGAAGTTGCCGGTCATGCCGGTGTCGTTCAGCAGTGTGTAGGGGGACGTGGAGTCGTACATGACCAGTTCGCCGGGCCGGAGCACCGCTTCCCGGTCGCGTTGGACGACCATGCTCGCCCCGGAGAGCTGCACGTTGATGAAAATGCTCGGTTCCATCGAGTCACGGGCCAAGGCGGTAGTGCGCTCCACCCGCAGGGCGGTGGTACGCCCCGCGCAGACGGTCAGGTCGCCCAGGTCCGTGACGACGCCATGCGCGGCCACCGACCGTCGGTGCCCGGGCCAGTGCAGTTCGATCGGCACCATCGTCGCGCAGAGCGCCTCGTGGACGAACTCGGCACGATCACGCTCTTCGACCTCATCGGTGTTCAGAATGACGGGCATCACGCCGGCCTTTCGACCCTCACGCCGGAAACGTACAGGAACTGACCAGGGACGGCGCCGAACTCCCGCCTCTTCACCGGCCGTTGTGACTGACCGGGGCACCCAGGCTGAGCCGGCCCGACGCCCGGCTCTCGATGGCAGGTCCGGCCGCTCAGGATCCCGGGACGAGCAGCCGTCGTGGATGAGCACCGCCCCGAGACGGCGCCATAGCAGACCGGCCCGGACCTGCCAGGAGTCACCGGCCACCGGCTGGGCCGTCGTCCGGTCCGCGCTGCACGGCGAACGACTCGATGTAGGCCAGCGCTCCGTACAGCGCGTCACGCAGAGGCGTGGAGTCGCCGGCCGCCTGGTCCAGCAGTGCGCCGCCCTGGAACGCGGCGGCGAGCAGGTGGGCGAGTGCGGCCGGGTCGGCCTCCGGGCGCAGTTCGCCGCGCTCACGCATCTTGCTCAGGCCGCGCGCGAACAGCGCCTGCCACCGCTCGAAGCCGTCGGCCACCGCGTCCCGGTGGGAGGGTTCGGTCTTGACGACCTCGGCGGCCAGGGAGCCGAACGTGCAGCCGCCGCGCACCATGTCCTGCGAGGCGATGTAGGAGTCGGCCCACCGGTACAGGGCGGCGAAGCTGTCCAGTTCGCCCAGCTCGGGCGCCTGGTGGCGGGCGACGATGGTGTCGGCCTGCCAGGCGAGCACCGCGCGGACCAGGGCCTCTTTGGTGGGGAAGTGGCGCGTCAGCTGCGAGCCGCTGACCCCGGCGGCCTCCCGGATCTGCTCGTTGTTGGTGTTCTGAGCGCCGTGTTCGTAGATCAGCTCGGCGGCCGCCCTGACGATGCGTTCGCGCGTGGCCAGGCCCTTGGCGGTCAGCTTGCGACCCGGCGCTTCGCTGGTGGTGGTCATGGCCACAACCATACCGCAAAAAAGGGCTTGACAACCCTTTCTGTGAGGTGTTCTCTGGGGGCAGGTCAAAAAAGGGCTTCCAAGCCCATTCTGCTGAGGGAGGCGGACGGGATGTCCACACAGGTGGCACCGCAAGCGGTCGCGACGACCGAGCACAACGCCCCGGCCCCGGCCGTCGCCGAGTCCGGTCATCCGCGCCGCTGGAGCATCATGGCGGTGCTGGGTGCCGTCGCCTTCATGGCGCAGCTCGACTTCTTCGTCGTCAACGTCGCCCTCGACGGAATCGGGCGTTCGTTCCCGGGCGCGGGCGTCGCGAGTGTGTCGTGGGTGCTGTCGGCCTACGCGATCGTCTTCGCGGCCGCGCTGGTGCCCGCGGGCCGGATCGCGGACCAGTGGGGGCGGCGGAAGATGCTGCTGTCCGGAGTGGCGCTGTTCACCCTCACCTCGGCAGTAGCGGCTGCCGCACCGAGTCTCGGGGTGCTGGTCGCGGCCCGCGCTCTCCAGGCCGTGGGCGCGGCGATGATCGTGCCGACCTCGCTCGGCCTGCTTTATCCGAGCTTTCCCAGGCGCCAGCACACTCTGGTGGTCGGCCTGTGGGCGGGTGTGGGTGCGATCGCGGCATCGGCGGGCCCGCCCGTCGGCGGTCTGCTCGTCACCCTCGACTGGCGGTGGATCTTCCTGATCAACGTTCCCGTCGGCATCGCCACCCTCGTCGCCGGTGCGCTGCTGCTGCCCGAGGTGCGCCAGCCCAGGGGTGCCGCCCTGCCGGATGCGGTCTCCGCCCTCGCACTGCTGCTGGCCGTGAGCCTGCTGGTGCTCGCCACCGTCCAGGGACCCGGGTGGGGCTGGACGGACATCCGCACCCTGGCCCTGTTCGCCGCAGCCACCCTGGCCGCCGCCGCGACCGTCGAACGCACGCTACGCGCCAAGGCGCCCGTGATCGAGAGGCAGCTGTTCGCCGGCAGGCCGTTCACCGCCGCCAGCGTGGCCCTGTTCCTGTTCTCCGCCGGCTTCGCGATCGTCCTGCTCAGCACCGCCCTGTTCATGCAGGAGGTCTGGCACTTCAGCCCGCTGCGCGCAGGTGTCTCCATCGTCCCGGCGCCCCTGGCCTCGATCGCCTTCGCGATGAACGCCGGACCCCTCCAGCGCCGCTTCGGACGCACCGCCCCCGCCGTGACCGGCACGCTGGCCATGGCACTCGCCGCCGGCTACTGGCTCGCGGCCGTGCACACCACCCCCGACTACTGGGGCGGCATGTTCCCGGGCCTGATCCTGGTCGGCCTGGCCGGCGGTCTGGCCCAGGCACCGCTGTTCGCCGCCGCCGGCACCCTGGCACCCGAACGCGCCACCACCGGCAGCGCCGTACTCAACATGAGCCGGCAGATCGGCAGCGCCGTGGGCGTCGCCCTGCTCGTCGCCCTCACCCCCCAGGCCACCACCACCGGGTTCGACCACGCCTGGGCCGTCCAGGCCGGCACCGGACTCGCCGCGGCTGCCGCGCTGCTCGCCCTCCGGCCCCGCCGCACGCCCTGACCACGGGGCCGCGGCCACTCGGGCGGGCCCGCGATCACAGCCTCCTGCAAGACGGGCATCGCACCACGTCACTCATCTTCTGCGACACCCACGCGAAGGTCTGACGCTGGAGTTCCCGCCAGCTCCCCTCTCAAGAAACGGAGATCACCATCATGGAACGCAACCTCCTCGTGATCGGGGCCACCGGCAAGACCGGCGGTCACACCACCGAACTCCTGCTCCAGCGCGGGCACCGCGTCCGCGCGCTCGTCCGGGGCCTTGACGGGCGTGCCGAACGGCTCGCAGCCCTCGGCGCGGACGTCGTGGAAGGCGACGTCCTCGACCTGGACTCCCTGGCGGAGGCGACCAAGGGGATCGACGCCCTGTACTTCACCTATCCGATCCGCCCCGGCCTGATGGACGCCACCGCGAACGTGGCCCAGGCGGCGGAGGAGAACGGAGTCCAGGCGATCGTGAACATGTCGCAGATCTCCGCCCGCCGCGACACCGCCAGCAACGCGGCCCGCCAGCACTGGGTCGCAGAACGCGTCCTGGACCGCTTCCCGGTCCCGGTCACCCACATCCGTCCGACCTTCTTCGCGCAGTGGCTGATCGACACCTGGGCCGACGGCACCGGCGAACTACGCCTGCCGTTCGCCGACGGACGCCACGCCCCCATCGCCGAAAGCGACCAGGCCAAGGTGATCGCGGCCATCCTGGAGGACCCCGCCCCGCACGCCGGCCAGATCTACCCGCTGTACGGAGCCGAGGAGCTCAACCACTACGAGATCGCCGAGAAGATGTCGCACGCGCTGGACCGGAAGGTCACCTACGTGCCCATCGAACTCGACGAGTTCGCCGCCATCCTGCACGGCCGCGGCGCGCCGGACCACCTGATCCAGCACCTGCTCGCCGTGGCAGTCGACTACCGCAACGGCGTCTTCGCCGGCACCAACGACCTCGTGAAGACGATCGGCGGCAGCGACCCCCTCGACGTCGAGGGCTTCATCGCCCAGAACCGCGCGGCCTTCGACCTGCCCACCACCATCTGAACACCGGAGAAGACAATGAGTATCTGGTTCGTCACCGGCTCGTCCCGGGGCTTCGGCCTGGAGATCACCCGTGCCGCCCTCGCGGCCGGCCACCAGGTGGTCGCCACCGCCAGGAAGCCCGACACCGTCCGCGAGCAGTTCCCCGACGCCGGCGACGCGCTGCTCGCCGTGGCGCTGGACGTGACCGACCCGCAGAGCATCCAGGCGGCCGTCGACGCGGCCATCGAGCGGTTCGGACGGATCGACGTCCTGGTCAACAACGCCGGCACCGGACTGCTCGCCGCCGTCGAGGAGTCTGACGACGCCGCGGTCCGCGCGCTGTTCGAGACCAACGTGTTCGGCCCGCTCGCCGTGCAACGCGCCGTCCTGCCGGTACTGCGGCGTCAGCGCTCGGGCCACGTGATCAACATCAGCTCCATCGTGGGCTTCGCCACCGCGCCGGGCTGGGGCATCTACGCCTCCACGAAGTTCGCCGTCGAGGGCTTCACCGAGACCCTCCACACCGAACTGGCCCCCCTCGGCATCCACGTCACCCTCGTGGAACCGGGCTTCTTCCGCACCGACTTCCTCGACCCCGCCAGCCTGCACACCGGCCCCGACACCATCGACGACTACGCGCCCACCGTCGGCGCGATGCGCTCGGCCGCCGCGAGCCTCAACCACGCCCAGCCCGGCGACCCCGCCAAGGCCGCACAAGCCATCGTCGAGATGGCCGACACCCCCGAGCCGCCCCTGCGCCTCCCGCTCGGAGGCGACACCCTGCACGCCTTCGACGCCAAGCTGGACGCCTTCCGCAAGGACATGGACGCCTGGCGGCACGTGGCCCTCGCCACCGACCACGACTAGAACGCCACCTGTCGACTCTGCCACCCCCTTGACGGGCAACTCCCCTATACCAGAAGGAAAAATCAATGCCAAGCCACCTGTTCGACTCGGCCGAGACGCGGCACGTCGACACCCCGCACGGAGCGCTCGCCTACCGTGAGGTCGGGCCGGCCACCGCAGCGCCCCTGCTGCTCCTGACCCGCTTTCGCGGCACACTCGACCACTGGGACCCCGCCCTGCTCGACGTGCTCGCGGCCCACCGTCGCGTGATCGTCTTCGACAGCGCCGGTGTCGGATACTCCGGCGGAGAGCCGGCCGACACCGTTCGCGGCATGACCGAGGTCGCAGTGGCCTTCCTGGACGCCCTCGGACTGCAGAAGGTGGACCTGCTGGGCTGGTCCATGGGCGGTTTCGTCGCACTCGACCTGGCCCTTGAACACCCTGAGCGGGTCCGCAAGCTCGTCGTCGCGGGCAGCGGTCCCGGCGGCGTGCCGGGCAACCCGGGCCCGGACCCGAGGGTCCCCGAGCACGCCCTGCGTGAGAAGAACGACGACGAGGACTTCCTCTTCCTCTTCTACCCTGAGACCGAGACCGGCCGGAGCGCGGGACTGGACTCCCTGCGCCGCATCGACCGGCGCCTGGCCCACTCCGGGCAGGACGTGCCGGCGCCTGTGCGCGAAGCCCAGATGAACGCCATCGTCCGGTGGAACAGCGGCATCGACTCCGCCTGGAGCCGCCTCGACGACCTCGCGGTGCCGGCCCTGTTCGCCAACGGCGCCCACGACGCGATGGAACACGTGTACCAGACGTACGCCATGGCCCAGGCCGTCCCCAACTCCAAGACCGTCATCTACGGAGACGCCGGTCACGCGTTCCTCTTCCAGCACCCCGAGGACTTCGGCGGCGAAGTCCTGCGCTTCATCGAGTGACCCGGCCGGTACACAAGATCCCGTGCCCGTTCGCTTGCGGGGCCGCAGCAGAACGTGGCCCCGCAAGCTCAGCAGGCGTACGTGGATCGCGCGCCGGACGCCGGCGCCAAGCTGCACGTGATCCAGGCGGCACCGCCCGCACACTGCGACGCGGCACGCCACCTGGTGCACCAGGCCTTCGCGGCAGGCCTGGACCGGGTGTTCCTGCTGTCGGCGACGGCGGCGACGCTCGGCGGACTGATCGTCCTGATCCTGGTACGACCGCAGCCCCGGACAGCCACGGCACACGGCGACGGCGACGGCGCCCCGGCCGTACCCGCACCGGACCGTTCCCCGAGCCCGGCCGCCGCCGATCCTGGTGGGCACACGGCATGACGTGTTCGACCGAGGATCCTGCCGGGCCGCCCGCAGACACGGGCGGCCCGGCAGGATCCTGGTGTTACCACTACATGTGTTGCACCTGCTGGCGTCCACCAAACAGACGCTGAGCTGCGCAAGACCGGACGAGTCTGCCTCGCGCTACGGGTGCTGCCCCAGAGAAGCCATGGTTTCACACGTGGTCCAGGATCTGCCTCCCGCTGAGCACCCGGCGGGGGCGGTCCATCAGGAACCGCAACTGGTCGAACTCCTTCGCGATGAGCGGGATCGGGGAAGGGCCTGGTCACGTGGTCGTCGGCACCGGTGGTGAGCCCGTCGAGCGGGTGCTCCACCGTGTCCCGGGCGGTCGGCATCAGCACGGGCAGCCTGGCGTTCTCGTACCGCAGCCGGCGCGGCACCTGGATCTCGTCCAGGTCGGGAAGCATGCCGTCGAGCACGACGGCGTGCGGTCCAAGGACGCGGGCGGTGCGCAGTGCGCCGTACCCGTCGCGCGCCACGAACGGCTGCCGGCCCGCGGCGCCGACGGCGACCGAGAGCAGTTCGGTGAGCTCGGGCTCGTCGTCGACGATCAGCACCCGGATCGCGCCCGGCGCCGGTGTGGGGGTGACAGACATGGCCGGCTGCTCTCGCGACGGCCTGTACGCGACCTGTGGAGGGCGCCGAACTGGTGCCGAGGACCCCGCGAAAGGGCCCCGGACGCGTGACACCCCCCATAGGAGCCAGATCACATCCTATCGAGCATCGTAGGAACGGAACGTCCTGAACTGCCCAGAACGCACCTATAGCCGGTCATTTCGGTCATTGATTCCTAAGTCGGGTAGTACGTCACATCATTGCCAGCCGCTCCGGCGGCCGCTAACCATTGCTCTCGTCGCCGGGAGACGGGCGACGGGCCGAGCGGAACCCCCGCCGGACCCGCCCACTCCCGCCGGTAGTACGGGCTCCGCCCACCGCCGCCGCACACCGCGGCCGGCGCCGACGCCGTCCCCCACCGGAGAGTTGCTCACACATGACCACGATCAACCGCACCCGCATCGCCCGCCTGCGCACCCTCGGCCTGACCGGCCTGGTCACGACCGGTGCCGCGGCCGCCGCCCTCACCCTGATGCCGGCGAACGCACAGGCTGCCGAGATGACGCAGGCGCACACCAAGACCGCGGTCACGGCCATTTCCGGCGACAGCAGCCGCGCCACCGCCCAGAAGGGCGGCTACGCCAACAACCTCGACGGCTGGATCAAGCAGTCCCTGCAGATCATGAAGTCCAAGGGCATCCCGGGCAGCTACGACGGCCTCAAGCGCAACATCATGCGCGAGTCCGGCGGCAACCCGGGCGCGCAGAACAACTGGGACGTCAACGCCAAGAAGGGCACCCCCTCCAAGGGCCTGCTCCAGGTCATCGACCCCACCTTCAACGCCTACCACGTGTCCGGCACGGCCCGCAGCGTCACCGACCCGGTGGCCAACATCACCGCCGCCGCCAACTACGCCGCGCACCGCTACGGCTCCATCGACAACGTCAACTCCGCGTACTGACCCGGCCGTCGTGCCGTAGCAGGAACGCGTCGACGAGGGCGTCGGCGAAGCCCTCGTCCACCGGACCGGCCGAGACCGGAACGCGGTAGCGGAGGGGACCCACCGGCTGGTCCCCCTCGGCGTCTGCCCAGGCCGGTGGACAGCCGGCCCGCCTTCCCCGTCGAGGACGGCATGGAGATCGGCTGCCGACTCCGACGGCATGGGCCCCTACGGTTCGCGGTGCTCGTGCGCTGCCTGCTCCAGGGCGGCGGCCTCCGCCTCGGCGATGCGGGTCTCCTCCTCGACGTCGATCGAGCGGGTCAGCCACCAGTACAGCAGCGCCGACACCGGCAACCCGACGAACAGCGAGATGTCGGCGCCGTCGAGGGCCTTCGCGGCGGGACCGACATAGAGCGTGCCGACCGAGAAGAACGGGATCATGACGGCGAACCCGACCAGGTACGAGACGATCCCCTGCCAGCCCCAGCGGCCGTAGATGCCGTTCGGCTTGAAGATCTCGGCGATCGCGTAGTGGCCCCGGCGCACCACGTAGTAGTCCATCAGGTTCACGGACGTCCACGGGATGAACAGGTAGAGCACCAGCAGCAGGAAGTTGTTGAAGTTCGTCAGGAAGTTCGACGTCGCCGCCAGCGCGCCGATCAGGGAGAGCGCCGCGGTCACCACGAGGGTGACCAGCCGCACGCCCAGGGTCGGTCGCACCCGTTTGAACGAGTCGATGGCGCTGATCAGCGTCAGCGAGCCGCCGTACATGTTCAGCGCGGTGACCGAGATCAGGCCCAGCGCGGAGAACAGCAGCACGATCGCGCCGAAGCCGTCGAAGACCTTGTCGCCCGCGGCGTTGATCGACGGGATCGTGTCGAAGCCGGCGCCCGCCCAGCCGGCCAGCAGCGTCCCGAGCACCATCAGCCAGATGCCGCCGAGCGCCGAGCCGAAGTAGGTCCAGTAGAACGTCTTGCGGACGGTGACGTCCGGCGGCAGGTAGCGCGAGTAGTCCGAGACGTAGATGGCCCAGCTGATCTGGTAGCCGGCGACCACGCCGAACTGCGCCAGGAACGGGGTGGCCTTGAAGGCGCCGAGGTCGAAGGAGCCCGCCGGGTAGTGCAGCGTGACCAGGACCCCCACGGTGAAGATCCCGAAGACGACCAGGAACGTGTAGGTCAGGAACCGCTCCGCCTTGTGGATGACGTCGTACCCCACCAGCGCCACGACCAGCCCGATCACCGTGACCACGGCCACCCAGAGCTTCACCCCGCCGTGGATCGTGGTGTTCAGGGCCTGACCGGCCAGGATGGTGTTGAACACGTTGAAGCCCGCGTACTGCACGTACGCGAACAGCCACACCAGCAGCGCCCCGACATAGCCGAACTGCGGGCGGGACTGGATCATCTGCGGCAGTCCCAGCTGCGGCCCCTGCGCCGAGTGGAACGCCATGAAGAACGTGCCGATCAGCGTGCCCGCGACGATCGCCAGCAGCGACCAGATCAGATTGCCGCCCTCCGTGATGCTGATCAGCCCCACGGCCAGGGTGGCGATCTGCGCGTTGGACATGAACCACAGCGGACCCAGATGCCAGAGCTTGCCGTGCCGCTCGTCCAGCGGCACGTAGTCGATGGACCGGACCTCCAGACCGCTCACCCGCGGTTCCGCCGATGTGCTCATGGCACCTCCCAGGGGCCAGGTCCGTCACTCTGACCTCATTCTTCCCCCGGACCGGTACGGATGAGGCATGCGGAATTCACGTTCCGTACAGCGGAAGGTCCGTCTGCGTGAGGCGCTGTCGCCCAGCTCACGGCAAGGCCTTGTTGCCCTCCTCACAATCCGCCCCGAACCGGTCCCTTCGTGGCGGCCGTCATGTCGCAGGACGGACATTTTGTCTACGTTCGCAGCTCTGTGTCCTTCCGACCCGAACTGCGAAGGTTCCCGCCATGCTCAACCGAACCCTGTCCGTCGTGGCCACGGTGGTGGCCCTGTTCGCCGGAGCCGCACCGGCGGCCATGGCGGCCGAGGCCGGCTCCGGCACCACCGCCTTCCGGGCCGCCGTGCGTGCGCCGGACACGGCGCGGGTGACCGCCGCCGTGCTCGACCTCGACCGCACCGGCCGGGAACCCGCCGTCTACGGCGACGACACGCCGTACGACACGGCGAGCATCGTCAAGGTCGACATCCTCGCCGCCATGCTCCTGCACGCACGCGACCACCGGCGCGAGCTCACCGCGCGGGAGAACGCCGAGGCGCAGGTGATGATCCGCAACAGCGACAACACCGCTGCCACCGCGCTGTGGCGGGCCATCGGCGAGGCCCCCGGCCTGGCATCGGCCAACAAGCGGCTCGGGCTCATCTCCACGCAGGGCGGCCCCGGCGGCTTCTGGGGGCTCACCCGGACCACCGCGACCGATCAGATACGCCTGCTCGGCGCAGTCTTCGGCACCGGCCCCACCCCCCTGGACACGGCGTCCCGCAACCGCATCGGCACCCTGATGACCGAGATCTCCACCGGCCAGACCTGGGGCGTCTCCGCCGCCGCCGACTCGGGGTGGGCGCTGAAGAACGGCTGGCTCATGCGCACCACGACCGGCCGGTGGGACATCAACAGCATCGGCCGCATCACGACCGGCGGCCACCACTACCTCGTCGCGGTCCTCTCCAACGGGAACGCGTCCATGCCGGACGGCGTGAACCTGGTGGAGCGAGCCGTCCGCACCGCAGTCTCCGAGACGGCGGCCCGCTGACCCCGCTGACCCCCTTGGCCCACCGCAACCCGCCCGCCGCCCGAAATGCACCTAACGTGCTGGAGAGGTGACGTAGGCCGGCGACGGGAGGCACGGTGGCGGGTGCGGACGGGCCGGCGGCCGGGCGGGGCCGCGCACGCCGGGCCCGCCGCGCGGCAGCGGACGGCCGGACCCCGCGCGCGATCCGGACCCCGCACGCGAACCGGGCCCGCGGCCCGCGCACCCGCGCCTCCGCCGGCGCGGTCGTCGAGCCCGCCCTGCGGATCGCCGCCGCCTACGCCTGGCGGCTCATCGTGGTCGGCATCTTCGTCTACGGCGTCTTCGTCGTCCTCGGCCGCTTCCAGCTGATCGCCGTAGCCGTCTTCCTGGCCCTCGTCATCACCTCGGTGCTGCGCCCCCCCGCCGACCTGCTGGCGCGGTGGCTCCCCAGGCCGCTGGCCGTGGCGGTGAGCCTGGTCGGCAGCATCTGCCTGTTCTTCGGCCTGCTGGCCCTCGTGGGCGACGCGGTCGCCCAGGAGTCGGCGACCCTGGCCGACGAGTTCCGCGGCGGCATCCACCGCATCGAGGTCTGGCTGCAGCGCCCGCCCTTCCGGCTCGGCCCGGGCGCCCTGTCGCGCCTCCAGCAGCAGATCGTCGACTACATCCAGGCCCACCGCTCCAACCTGGCGAGCCGGGCGCTCAGCGGCTTCGGCACCCTCGTCGAACTGGTCACCGGCGGCGCGCTCGCGCTCTTCACCTCCGTCTTCTTCATCCACTCCGGCGAACGCCTGTGGGCGTGGACGAGCAGCGAACTGCTGCCCGAAGGCGCCCGCGGCGCCTGGGACCGGGCGGGGCACGCGGCCTGGCGGACGTTCGCCGGGTACACCCGCGGCATCATCATCGTGGCCGCCGTCAACGCCGTCCTCGTCGGCGTCGCCCTGTTCGTCCTGCGGGTGCCGCTCGCGCTGCCGCTCACCCTGCTGGAGTTCTTCGCCGCGTTCGTCCCACTGGTCGGCTCACCGGTCGCGCTGAGCGTGGCCACGGTGGTGGCGCTGGCCGGGCGGGGCCCGATCACCGCCGCCGCGGTCCTCGTGCTCATCGTCGTCATCGGCCAGCTGGAGGGGCATGTGCTGCATCCGCTGGTGATGAGCTGGGCGGTGCGGCTGCACCCCCTCGTCGTCGCCGTGTCCGTCATCGCGGGCAGCATCGTCGCGGGGGTGATCGGCGCCGTCGTGGCCGTGCCGTTCATCTCCGTCGTCTGGGCGGTGGTGCGGGCCCTGCGCCCGGTACGGCCGCCCTGACCCGGTGCCGGGGGCTCAGCCGTCCTTGGCGGGGCGGCGACCGCGCTTCGCCGCGCGCCGGGGACGACCGGACGGCGCGGCGGGTCCGGCGGGCCCGGTATCGGCGGGGCCGGACGCGGCAGCGGTGGTGGCCGGGGTTCCGGCCGCGGTGGGCACGGCGGCGGTGGCGGCCGTGCCGGAGGGCGCCGCGGGACCGGGTGCCGGCATGCCGTCCTCCCACGCCTCGTGCGCCCCGAACGGATCGGCCGGCCCGTCCGCGAGCAGCGCCGCCAGGCCGGGCGTCGCGCGGGCCCTGACGGCCGCGAACGCCAGCGTGTCGGCGTCGGACTCGCCGCTGCGCCAGGTGACGGTGCCCGGGAGCATGACGAGGGAGGTCGTGCCGGACTCTCCGGCGGCCGGTCGCAGCTGGACCCGGATGCCGTGCCGGTCGGCGAGCCTGCCCACCACGAACAGGCCCATGTACTGGTAGACGTCGGCGTCGGCGGTCGGCGGGTTCGCCAGCTTGTGGTTGATGAGCGCGAAGTCCTCGGGCCGCAGGCCGATGCCCTGGTCGTGGATCTCGACCATGATCCGGGTGTCCGGCAGCCGGGTCGCCGTGACCCGGACCGTCGAGCGCGGCGAGGAGAACGAGGTGGCGTTCTCCAGCAGTTCCGCGAGCAGATGCACCAGGTCGGTGACGGCACGGCCGTGGATCTCGGCCTCCGGGATGCCCGTGAACTCGATCCGCTCGTACTGCTCCACCTCGGAGGCCGCGGCCCGGACGACGTCGACCAGCGGGAGCGGGTGGTCCCACTGCTGGGTGGGGCGCTCGCCGCCCAGGACCAGCAGGTTCTCGCCGTTGCGGCGCACCCGCGTGGCCAGGTGGTCGAGCTTGAACAGGTTCGCCAGCTGCTCGGGGTCGGCCTCGCGTTCCTCCAGGTCGGTGATCAGGGCGAGCTGGCGCTCGATCAGCGACTGGTTGCGGCGGGACAGGTTGGTGAAGATCGTGTTGACGTTGCCACGCAGCAGGGCCTGTTCGGCGGCCAGCCGGACCGCCTCGCGGTGGACGTGGTCGAAGGCGCGGGCGACCTCGCCTATCTCGTCGGTGGTGGTGATCGGGATCGGCGCGACCTTGGTGTCCACCTGTCCGGGCACGGCCTGCGACAGCTGGGTGATCACCGCGGGCAGCCGCCGCTCGGCGATCTCGATCGCCGAGGCGCTGAGTCTGCGCATGCCGCGGCTCATCGAGCGGGCCACCCAGGCGGCGAGGAGAACGGCCGCGACCACGGCGCCGAGCGCGACGGAACCGTTGGTGATCGCGTCCCGCCTGGCGTCGGAGGCGACGCTCCGGGCTCCGGCGAGGGCGGTGTCGGTGAGATGTACCTCGATGCCCCGGTAGGCGTCGAAGGCGAGCGCGGACGCGGCGAAGAAGGACTCGGGCGTGATGCCCTCGGCGGCCAGCTGGTCGGTCGTCTTCCCGGCGGCGATCTCGGTGATCATCTTCGACAGGGCCGGCGGGGTCACGAAGGCCTGCCCGGCCGCCTTGGCCCTCTGGGCGGCCTCGGCCGTCTGCTGCGCCCCCTTCTTCCGCGCGTCCGCCAGCGCCGCCCGCAGCCGGGTCATGTCCCCGGCGGTACCGGCGCCCGCGTACTCCTGGAGGCCCACCTGCTCCAGGTAGGCGTAGGAGCTGAACGAGCCGAGCTGGTTCTGCAGTTCGCCCGCGCCGAGCGTGTCGCGGTCCTCGACCAGCAGGTGCGTGCCGATACTGCGGACCAGCGACTCCGCCGCCTGGGTGAGGGAGATGGCATACAGGGTGCGCCCGAAGCTCGCCTGGTTGTTGCTGCCGAAGCCCAGTTCGTTCGAGAGCTCCATCAGGGGGTGCTGGACGGCGTGGTAGCTCTCCTCCGTCTGCACCCCGGACGACCTGGCCGTGAACGCGTCGGCCCGCACCGCCGCCAGCTGTTTCTCGCCGGCCCGTACCAGCTCGATCCGCCGGGTGAGGCCCGCGGTCCTCGGCGCGCGGGCCACCGCCGCGTCGAACGCCTTCGCGTCGGCGTCGGTGACCTTGCGGGCCGTCACCACGGCGGGCGCGTCCCGGTTGCCCTGCAGGAGGGGGATGACCGACACGTCGCGCTCGTTGATCGCGTCACTGGCGTAGGCGTTCGCCGCCTGCACCAGCTCCGCCACGTGCACCGCGTCGTTGGCGTCCCGCAGTGTGTCGATCGAGTTCTTCACCCGGACGCCGCCGAGGCCGAGGGCGACGAGCACGGGGATGAACAGGATGGCCTGGAGGCGTCTCGCGACGCGCCAATTGCCGGTCAGAGGTCTGGACTTGGACAAGATCGTCCCATTTCACAACAGGGATGGCGTGCAGGGCTGAGCGCAGCCCGACGTTCTGTGGCCAAGTTCTAACACCCAGCGACCGGAATCGACCGGTGTTTTGGTGAAGCGGTTTCTCCGAAATGGTACAAAGCTCAATCAAAACCATCGATGGTCAACGCACGGACCATGGGGTGGGCGGCCTGCAGGTCACGTTCTTTCGCGGGACTGGTCAGAGAGCGCTTGCCAAATCGCCGTGCGGGGACCACGGCGCGCGACCAAGGCATGCGACGAGGTCCCCTCGCGAGGGCCTTCGGGCGTCACCCACGGCGGTGACCCCGGAGGCGGGATCCGCGGTCCGGTCGAGCCGCCCGTCACTCCGGCGGCGTCGGCGTGTCCGGTGAGCGGTACATCGCCTGCACGTCCAGCTCCAGCTGCACCGTCGGCCCCACCACCGCGATGCCTCGGGCCAGCATCGACCGCCAGTTGAGGGTGTAGTCCTCCCGGTGCAGCTCTGCCGTGGCGAGCGCGGCGCAGCGCAGTTCCTCGCCGTAGCCGCCGTTGACCGTGCCCAAGTAGGTGGTGTCGAGCGAGACCGAGCGGCTGACGCCGTGCATCGTCAGGGTCCCGAGGAGCGTCCACCTGCTGCCGCCCCGGTAGGCGAACCGCGTGCCGGCGAAGTCGATGTACGGATAGCGCTCGACGTCCAGGAAGTCCCCGGAGCGAAGGTGGTTGTCGCGGGTCGTGTTCCCGGTGTTGATGCTGGATGCGTCGATGCGCACCCGGACCGTCGACAGGGTCATGTCCGGGGCGACGGCGACCGAACCGTCGAAACGCTCGAACCGGCCGTGGACATGTGCCATGCCGACGTGCTTGGCGATGAAGCGGATCGCGGTGTGCGGCGGATCGAAGACCCAGCCGCCGGTCGGCGGCAGTGGCAGCTGCCGGGCCGGCTGCAGCGCATTGGCGTCAAACCGACGTTACGGTCCGACGTGCTCGTGTCAGTTCTGTACCCACCAAAATAGGGAGCGGATTATGGTGAGGGCAACTGGCCGCCATGGCCGTGAACGACACCTTCTCGTGATCGGTACAGCACTTCTGACTGTGCTGATCTTTCTTATTTTTACGCCACTCACACTACTGGCTCCAGGCCACTTCCGTAGTGGCGACTGGGAGAGGGTGAGCAACATCGCAGGCGCCTACGGAGGCCGTCGCTACGGTCTTCGGTACTCTGGCGCTTGCTGGGGTCGCGGCCTCTCTGGTGCTTCAGGCACGGGATACGGTGGTCAATCGGGAGCTAATGCACCGCTCTATGCACAGCGATTCGCTATCCGAGGCCCTAGGCGATCCAGCGCTGCGTGCCTGGTGGGGGCAAATCACCGGTAACGACGAACAGGACAGGTGGCACCTTTACGCCAACCTCATCTTTTCGTTCTGACGCTCGATGTTCGAGATAGGAATGATCGATGAAAACGAGTTGAGGGTCCTTTCATCTCAGATCTTCACTGCTCCGGCGGGACGCAGGTACTGGGCCCATGCTCGAGGCCACTATCAAAATGAACACGTATCCGAACGAGACAGGAAGTTCCTCCAGACCCTAGATAGAGAATACGTTGCCCGAACCAATAACCTCAGCTGAATAATAAGGGCGAGTTTCCTGCACTTCCTCTTTTATGGGTGGCTCTCACCGGACCAGGTAATCGGTACGCCGATCATCGTTTTCGCGACCAGCGCGGGGCGACTCGCTGGCGAGCAGGCCAAACGACCTGTACAGCCTGGCTGTGATCTGGGAGGAGGCAGGGGGTCAGGAGGGACCGGAACCCTCGCCAGACGAGCCGCCCACCGACGCCTACTACTTGCTGGCCCTTATGCTTTTGCGGGCGAAGGGACATGGAACGGCGGCACTCACCTGGTTCCACACGTTCCGTCTCCTCCTAGCTAACCAGGCACTCGTACGGGGACCCCGCTTTGGACCGTTTTCAGCAGCCGTTCCCTACTGACGAACCCGGTGGCGTGCAGCCGCCCGTGCGGGGCCGGGAAGAGGAGTTGGACTTCATCGGTGCGCGGTTCGACGCGCTGGCTCAGGGCCGCGGCGGCATCCTGTGTGTGGAAGGCGCGCCCGGCAGCGGCAAGACCCGTCTCCTGTCGGAGGCGCAGGCCGTCGCGGTGCGCCGTGGGCTGAGGGTGTTCCGCGGAGGCGCGGATCCCGACGGCCAGTTCGTTCCGCTGGGCCCGCTGTTGGACGGTCTGCTCACGGGCCCGGAGCCGTTGTTCGACATGGACAAGCTGCGTGACCTCGCAGCGGCGCCCGAGCAGCGGTTCTGGCTGTTGCAGGAGTTGCAGGACCGGCTGGAACAGGCGGCGCTCAACACGCCGCTGATCATCGTCCTGGACGACGTCCAGTGGCTGGACGACGTGACACTCCTCGCGCTGCGTACGCTGTCAGCCCGCCTGTCCTCCCACGCCATCCTGTGGCTGGTGGCTGTCCGCAGCGGCACGAGGACAACCGGCGTGCGCACGACGTTGGACCAGCTGGATCAGGCCGGTGCCCATCGACTCCGCCTCGGACCGCTGGCCGACGCTGCGGTCGCCCAGATCACCGAGGACGTGCTGGGAGCGTCGCCGGATCCGGCGACGCTGAGTGCCGCCCGCCGGGCGGAGGGCGTGCCCCTGCTCCTGGTGGAACTGCTCCGTGGCATGCGTGACGAGCGATCGGTGATTGTCGAGCACGACGTGGCGCGGTTGACGGGCGGACGCCTTCCCGACCGTTTCCAGACCTCCGTGCGACAGCGTCTCGACCAGCTCTCCGAACCGACCCGGGAGATCGTGCAGACTGCGTCCGCCATCGGCCGCACGGTCACCGTCGACCTCCTGGCCGAGCTGCTCGACAAGCCGACAGCGACGCTGATCGCGCCGGTGGAGGAGGCCCTCGACTCTCATCTGCTCGTCGAACGGAACGACCGGTTGCTGTTCCGCCACGACCTGATCCGCGAGGCCGTCGAGGGCAGCCTGCCTGTGTCCGTACGCCGGGCTCTGCGGTGCCATGCCGCGGAAGTCCTGCTGGCACGCGGAGCACCGGTCACCGAGGCAGCCGCCCTGCTTCTGGGCAGTGCGGGGCCAGGTAATCGCAGAGCCGTGGAGCTGCTGAGAGCCGCCGCGGCGGAACTCTCGACGTCCGCACCGTCGTCAGCGGTGGAACTCAGCCGACAGGCGCTGGAACTCACCGCGGAGCAAGCCCCCGAGCGGCCGGCCATCATCGCCGAGACGATGCTGCTGCTCTGGCAGGCCGGACAGCCGGCGGAGGCCCAGGGGCTGGCCGCCGCAATCCCGCCTGGCAGCATGGAACCGGAGGCCGAGGCGCAGGTGCGGCTCGGCCTGGCGCGGGTGTCCGGCCAGTACGACTTCACGGAGGCGGCCCGGCAGGCCGAGGCCGGAGCCGCTCTTCCCGGTGTCCCGGCCTCGCTGCGGGCACAGTTGCTTGCGCTGCGGGCCCTCGACCTGTCGATGGTGGGAGACTTCGAGGCGACCGCCCACGCTGTGTCCGATGCCCTGCAGGCCGCGGCCGAGGCTCAGGACAAGGCCGCCGAGGCCACTGCAGTCGCCGTCGACTCGGTCGTGCGGTTCTACCGGATGGACTGGAGTGCCGCCTTCGAGTGCGCGGACCGGGCTTCGGCTCTGGCCGCCGAAGTGGGATTCGCCCATTCGCTGTGGGTTCCGGAGGCTCTGTGGACGGCGTTCCTGCTGAGCGCGGCGGGCCGCTCCGCCGAGGCACTCGCCGAGTCCGAGGCCGGTGTGCGCGAGACTCAGCGACAGGGCCAGGCCGCGGCCATGGGCTTGTGGATCATGAACAGATCCCGGGTGCTGCTGGACGCGGGGCGACTGGAGGACGCGCGGGCCGAGGCCGAGGCCGCGTCCGCGCTGGCCGCCGAACTGGGCATGGGTAACTTCGCCGACGCCACCCTCCTGTACACGCTGATACGTGTCGCCCTGCACACGAACGACCTCAAGGCGGCGAGTGCGTACGCGGCCGACGTGAGGCGGATGCTCAACGACCCGGCGATCCTGGTGCGCAACGTCGGCTCGTGGCTACTGGCACTGGTGGCGGACGCTGAAGATGATCCTGGCCGGGCCATGACTCTGCTCGACGAGTCCGTCGGGACGTTCGACCGGGAGGGCCCGTCCCTGGCCAGCCCGGACGATCCGGCCGACGCTCCCGTCTTTGTCCGCATGGCTTTGCGGGCCGGCGCACTGGAACGTGCCGCGACAGTGGTCGCCGTGGCGGAGCGGCGGGCAGTCCTCAACCCGCAGTTCCCGATCCTGGCAGCGGCAGCCGCGCATGCCCGGGGGCTGCTCGACAACGACCTCGTTCTCCTCCTTCGCGCCGTCGAGTTGTACGAGGGCCTCCCTCGGCTGATTCCGCGGGCCTCGGCGCTTGAGGACACTGGGCGCAAGCTGGCCGCACGGCGCGTCGTCTACGCCGTTCCTCACCTCGACCAGGCACTCGACCTCTACACCCAGGCCGGGGCGGAGCGGGACGCCGCACGCGTCCGCCGTCGCCTGCGGGCCTTGGGGGCACCCAGGCGGCGACCAACGTCCAAGGGGTCCGTCACCGTGTGGCCGGAGCTGACCGCCTCGGAGGTCGCGGTGATCCGACTGGTGGCTCAAGGCCTGACGAACCGGCAAGCCGCGGAGCGTCTCGCGATCTCACCGCACACCGTGAGCTCGCACCTGCGGCACGCCTTCACCAAGCTCGGCATCACCTCCCGGGTCGAACTCACCCGCCTGGCAGCCGCCCGCGAACACACAGAGTGACTGCTTCGTATCCCACACCCTCCCCCCGCCATCAGCCGGACCCGTGTGATGCGCACGTGCACGGTCCATTGACAGAATCCCCACTTCGGGGAAGTGATGTGCTGCGGACAGCAGCGGTCAATTGTCCGCATGGGCCGGGCCCGGCTCCGGCAGGTGAGTACGGGCCGGAAGGGGCGTATGTGGTGGGGTCAGGCGGATTGCTGACCCGTAGTGGTCTGCGCGGCCGAGAGGCCGAACTCGAAGAACTTCAAGCACTGATCGCCACGGTGGCCCGCACCGGAGGTGGCGGGTTGGCCCTGATCCGGGGAGAACCAGGCATCGGCAAGACCACGCTGCTCGCCGAGGCCGTCGCCATGGCCAAGGCAGCGGGATTCTCCGTCGGCCTCGGCAAGGCCGATGAGCTGCATCGCATAGTGCCACTCTCGTCGTTGGCGGCCTGCGTCCTGCAGGGCGACCAGCCGCTGCTGTCCGGGGACGCCTTCGCCGATCTCGAATGGAACCAGGATCAGCGGATCTGGCTGGTGGAGCGGCTCGCCGAGGCGATCGAAGCCAGAGCCAACGGTGCTCCGGTGTTCATCGGCCTGGACGACGTGCAGTGGGCCGACCCGCTCAGCCGGTTTGCCCTGAAGCAGCTTCCGGTACGCCTGCGGACCTCGCCGGTTCTGTGGGTGCTGGCCGGGCGACTGGACCCCGCCGGGCCGACGGAAGAGATTCTTGCGGCAGCTGCCGACGGGCTTCCGACGGTCACGGTGCCCTTGGGACCACTATCCGTCGCGGCCATCCGCCAACTCGCCGACGACACCCTGGGGGCAGCCGTTGACGAACGGGTACGGGACCTGCTCGACGGGGCCGGCGGGAATCCGTTTCTCGCGGTCGAGATGCTCGCGGGACTAGGGTCCGCAGAGACCTCGGGTGATCTCGTGCCCTCGACGCTCGTGGTGGGTGTGCGTGGCAGGCTCCGATCCCTGCAGCCCGGCACGCTGCGTTTCCTCCAGATGGGAGCCGTGCTGGGACGTCGGTTCGGCTTTTACGACGCCGCCGCGCTGTGCGGCCAGCCGCCCGCCACGTTGATCTCGGCGCTGGAGGAGGCGGTGCGTGCCGGGCTTCTGCGCGACGAGGGCGACCAGCTGGTCTTCCGGCATGATCTGCTGCGCCAGGCCGTCTACGTCGACATCACACCGTCAGCCCGGAGGGCCCTGCACCGAGAGGCTGCCGGCCACCTCGTCGCCGCCGGCCGCCGGCCGGTCGACGCGGTGCCGCACATCCTCAGGGGCGCCCTGCCCGGAGACGAGGAGGCCGTGGCGCTGCTGCGACAAGCCGCCGAGGACGTGTTGCCGGTCACGCCGGGACTCGCGGCCGACCTGATGACGCGTGCCTTGGACCTGGTGCCGTCCGCACGACCGCTGATGTTCGAGGTGGGTGAGCAGGCGATCCTCTGTCTGACTCGAGCCGGCAGGAGTCGAGAAGCGCTGTCGACCGGAGACCGGCTTCTGGCCTGCCGACCGCCCCTGGAGGTGTTCAGCCGGCTGCAGGCCGCCCTCGCCGGGACGCTGTGGAACATGGATCTCGCCGAGGAACTGCGCCGCCGGGCCGAATCGGCCCTCGCGGTCGGAGGCGCCACTCCGGAAGCCGGGGTGAGGCTGGCCGCCCTGCGGGCGCTGGCGCTGTCCCGGGGGCAGGATCTTGTCGCGGCGCGTGAGGCCGGCGAGGCGGCGCTGCAGGCTGCCACCGCGCTCGGGGACCGGGAAGCACACGTCCTAGCCCTGTCGGCGCTCGGCGAGATCGCGCAGAACGCGGGTGAGAACACCATCGCGCTGGAGCGCTTTGCCGCGCTCAGCACCATCGACTCCGCTTTCCTTCCCGAAGAGATCGTCGCGCACCTGCACGTGGACGACTTCGCGGCCGGCGGACGGCTGCTCCTGCAAGCAGCGGACAATGCCGGGCCGGTGCGTCAGGCGATGATGCTGTGGGCACAGGGCCAGCACGATCTGGGGCTCGGCCAGCTCGACGACGCCGACGCCAGCTTCATGACCATGGAGCGCCTGGAAGACGACATACAGGTACCCGTCCAGCAGGTGAACGCCCGGGTGATCCGCTCCCGGATCGCCTTGCTGCGCGGCGACCGGGAAGCAGCGCGGGAGCACCTGGCCGCAGCCCAGGAGAGACTGGCGGTCAAACCGAACCCGGGCAACACGGCCGCGGTGCGTTTCCTGGAAGCCGTCCACGCCGAGACCGACGGGGACATCGGGCTTGCCGTCGACAAGATCCGACAGGTGCAGCAGGAAGGTTTTTTCATGCGCTGGCGGCTGTTGCGCGACTGGGTCGACTACGCAATACGCATCGCTCTACGCGGCGCCGATCACGAGCTCGCCGAGGACCTGGCCGCACAAGCCGAGGCCCACGCCGAACGCAACCCCGCCGCGCCGACCGCCAGAGGCATCGCGGCCCAGGCCCGCGGGCTCGCTAAGAACGATCCCGCCCTGCTCGAAGACTCTGTAGAACTGCTCAAGGAAAGCCCGCGCCCTCTGGTCCGGGCAGCCGCCTACGCCGACCTCGGACAGGCGCTCCTCGCAGCGGGCCGGAGACCTCAGGCCGTGGCCGCCCTGACGCAGGCTCATGCCATGTTCGCCGAGTCAGGCGCTCACGCCGCAGCTGCCCGTCTGCAGCATGACCTGGACGGTGCAGGGGCCGCCAGCGGCAGAGCCGTAACCAAGCAACGCCCCGTCCAGGGATGGGGCGCCCTGACGCCCTCAGAGAAGAAGGTCGCATGCCTGATCGCCGACGGGCATACAAACCGGTCGGCCGCCGACCTCCTCGTCATCTCCCCGCACACCGTCAACACGCACCTGACCTCCGCCTTCCGCAAGCTAGCGGTGAACTCCCGGGTCCAACTCGCCCACCTGGTCATGGCCTTGCCCGACACTGAACGAACCTGCGGATGAATTGGTACGTTCACGCGATGCCGCTCCGTGCTGGAACCCACTTGGCTGGGACAGCGAACTCAATCGGAGGGCACGCCATGCCATCTCACCCCCCACCGCCAACCGTCGTGCTTGTGCACGGGGCGTTCACCGATGCGTCATCCTGGGCCGGGGTCATCGGACTCCTTCACTCCGCCGGCTTGACCGTGCGCGCCCCGGCGAACCCACTGCGCGGCCTGACCCATGACGCTGCCTACATCAAAAAAGTGCTGCGCGACATCGACACCCCTGTCGTTCTGGTCGGCCACGGTTACGGCGGCGCGGTCATCACGCAAGCCGCCACCGACGCCGACAACGTCGTGGCATTGTGCTACGTCGCAGCGTTCGGCCTCGACGCCGGCGAGTGCATCCTGGACATCACCAGCCGGTTTCCCCCCATGCCGGCGGCCGACGCCACCGTCACCGCCGACCTTCCCGAGCACTTTCCCGGCGGCCCGGACAGCGAGCTCTATATCAGTGAGGAACGGTTCCCGCCGGTGTACGCCGGAGACCTTCCACCCCACGTGAACAAGGTGATGTCTGTGGCGCAACGCCCGATCGTCCACAGCGCACTGACAAGCAGATCAGGCCCGCCCGCCTGGGCCTCCAAGCCGTCCTGGTACGCCATCGCAACCGCCGACCGGATGCTCAGTCCCACCGCTCAGCGCTTCATGGCACAACGCATGGCGGCCACCGAATACCTGCTGGACGGCTCACACGCCGTTGTGCTGTCGCAGCCCGACGCCGTGGCGGCAATGATCCAGGAAGCCGCCGAACAGAACACCGGTCGCGGCGACGGCGACGAACAGAGACAGCCCTTATGAGCAGGGAAAAAAGATGATCAACGCCATGGTGTAGAGCCCTATGGCATGCATGGGAACGGAAGACGCCGGTATGGGCCACCTTGCGGGCACCCCCGGAATCCGAAGTCGGCCACCCCTGCGACGCCGATGCCGGTCTCAGACGTCCATCGATAAAGGCACCAGCATGATCTCACCGGCCAGACTGCCGGCGCGGCGTCCAGCCCCTCTCCTGAGCGGGGCCGTCGCCCTGGCACTGGCCGTCGCCAGCTGTAGCGGCGTAAGCAGCGACGGGTCCGCCACCAGCAGGGTCACGTCCGTCACGGCGCTCGACTACTACACCGACGAACCCGAACACAGTCAATGGGGCGAGATGCTCACCGCCTGCGGCAAGACCGCCGGCGTAAAGGTCGAGCAGACGAGCGTTCCGGGGGCGTCGCTCCTGCCCAAGGTCCTGCAGCAGGCGTCGTCGCGGACACTTCCCGACCTGTTGATGCTGGACAACCCGGACCTGCAACAGATCGCGCAGACCGGCGCGCTGACCCCGCTGGAGCAGTACGGAATCGACTCCAGCGGCTTCGCCAAGGGCATCCTGTCGGCGGGCACCTACAAGGGCAAGCTGTACGGTCTGGCCCCCTACGTCAGCACGATCGCCCTCTTCTACGACAGAGACATGCTCGCCGAGGCCGGTGTCGCCGTACCGAGGACCTGGGACGAACTGGAGACGGCGGCGGCCAGGCTGACCCGTCCTGGGCGCTATGGCATGGCGGTCGACGCGAACCCCACGTTCGAGGGCACCTGGCAGTTCCTGCCCTTCCTGTGGTCCAACGGCGGTGACGAGAAGCGGCTGGACACTCCGCAGGCAGCGCAGGCACTGCAGTT
This sequence comes from Streptomyces sp. NPDC086777, assembly GCF_040702065.1. Lineage (NCBI taxonomy): Bacteria > Bacillati > Actinomycetota > Actinomycetes > Kitasatosporales > Streptomycetaceae > Streptomyces > Streptomyces sp. NPDC086777. The sequence goes on from NZ_JBFBJI010000035.1 coordinate 60,050, forward strand.
GTGGGTCGACCTGGTCAAGAGCGGATCCATGTCGAAGTCGGTGCTGAACTGGACACAGGCCGACGTCCACGATCAGTTCGTGGCCGGCAGGACGGCCATGATGATCAACGGGCCCTGGCGGATTCCGGCTTTGAACAAGGACAAGAACCTGCACTGGGGGGGTGGCGCCCATCCCCGTCCCCCGGACGGGACAGACCCCGGTCACACCGCTCGGCGGTGAGGTGTGGACGGTCCCGCAGAACGCTTCCAAGTCCCGGCAGGAGAAGGCCGCCCAGGTCCTCGCCTGCCTCAACAGCTCCCCGAACCAGCTCGCCCTGGCCGAGCAGCACTTCACCGTGCCCTCCCGCACCGCCATGGCCTCCCAGTACGCCGAGCAGGTCCCGTCAATGGCCGCCTTCGTCAAGAGCGTGGAAGCCGCGCGCGCCCGTACCAGCGAACTCGGCGTCAAGTGGCCCAAGGCAGCGACCGGGATATACACCGCGATCCAGTCCGCGCTGACGGGCGAGCAGACACCGCAGGAAGCACTCAGGCATGCCCAGCAGATCGCGACCAGTGACTGACCCGGCCCGGGCACGGTCCTGGGAGCGGCTGGCCCAGTGGATGTACATCATGCCCGCCGCGGCGTACCTGCTGCTGTTCTTCGGCTACCCGATCGCCAAGAACGTCGTGATGAGCTTCCAGCAGTACACGATCACGACGTTCTACACGGGTGCCGCGCCGTTCGTGGGCCTGCAGAACTACTCGAAGACCCTTGCGTCGGGCCTGTTCTCCAAGGCTCTGCTGACCACGATCTTGTTCACCGCCGGGTCGATCGTCGGGCAGTTCACACTCGGCCTGGCCTTCGCCCTGTTCTTCCAGCGCCGCTTCCCGCTCAACGGCGTCCTGCGCTCGGTCTTGTTGCTGCCGTGGCTACTGCCGCTGGTCGTCTCCGGAACCGCGTGGAGGTGGATGCTCGACCCCGACACAGGAGTCGTCAACGCGGCACTGCGCGCCCTGCGTCTCTCGTCGTCCGGCATCCCCTGGCTCACCGGCACCTCACAAGCGCTGGTGTCGGTGATCCTCATCAACATCTGGGTCGGAATCCCCCTCAACACCGCGATCCTGTACGGCGGTCTGCAGGACATCCCCAGACACATGTACGAGGCGGCGAAACTGGACGGAGCCCGCCCGCTGGCTTCGTTCCGTCATGTGACCTGGCCACTGCTGCGGCCTGTGGTGAGTGTCGTGCTGGTGCTGGGCGTGGTCTACACGGTCAAGGTGCTGGACATCATCCTCGTAGTGGCGGGCGGAGGTCCGGCGGGCGCCACGGAGACTCTCGCCACCCAGTCCTACGAGCTGTCCTTTCAGCAGTTCGAGTTTGGGCGCGGTGCCGCAATGAGCAACGTGCTCATCGTCATCTCTCTCGCCTTCGCCATCGTCTACCTGCGTGCCAACCGTCGCGCCCGGAACGTGTGAGAGGGGACCGTGCCCCGTGAAGCGCGCACCGGCCCGTGGGTGGCCGTCCACCATCGTCGGGATCGCCTTGCTCGCGCTGATGCTGTTTCCCGTTTACTGGGTCGTGAACGCCTCCCTCCAGCCGGCGGGGAACCCTCTGCGGGGAGGCTGGTTCCCCTTCCACCCGGACCTCAGTGGTTACGTCACCGCGCTGCGCGATCAGGGAGGCAACCTCGTCACGAGCCTTGTCGTAGCCCTCGGCAGCGTGGCCCTCACCCTGGGGCTCGCCGCGCCGGCGGCCTATGCGCTGGCTCAGTTCCGCCTCCACGGAACCAACCTCGTGCTCTTCGGCATCCTGGTCACACAGACGGTGCCGGGCATCGTCGTGGCCAACGCCCTCTACAGCGCCTACAACGACCTGGGGCTCCTGAACTCCTACCTCGGACTGATCCTCGCCGACTCCACCGCCGGGGTCCCCTTCGCGATCATCATTCTGCGTTCGTTCATGCAGAGCATCCCCAGGTAGATCATCGGGGCCGCGCATGTGGACGGTGCCGGGCGGCTGCGGGTTTTCTGCTCCGTGGTGCTCCCGGTGAGCAGGAACGCGTTGATCACGGCCGCCGTCTTCACCTTCCTCTTCGCCTGGAGCGACTTCCTCTTCGCCCTCACGCTGACCACCAAGCAGACCGTGCGGCCGATCACCTTGGGCATCTACCAGTACATCGGTGCCCACACAAACCAGTGGAACGCCGTCATGGCCACCACAGTCTTGACGTCCGTCCCCGCCGCTCTCCTGCTCGTCGTCGCTCAGCGCCACCTCGCCGCTGGTGCCACCAGCGGAGCCGTCAAATGAAGTCATCTTGGCCCGGGCCCTGGATCTAGCGGATTCACGCGATGTGCCCAACCGAGGCCGACTGGCACGGTCTTCTGGAAGGCACACCGCCTCTTCGGTGACCGGGCTATCCGGTGGCCGGATCCGAACCCCTGTCGATCAGGATGCCAAGGGGGCCAGATGTCCGTCGTCCTTTCCACCGCGGCACTGTCCGCAGCCGACCGGATAGAGCGCTGGCATGAAGCGGTGACTCAGGCGTTCATACCGCTCGATGTCAATATCCTGGAGGAAGATCCGTCGCCGGGAAGAATCGTCACCCACCAATTGGGCGCCATTCAGGTGTCGGACGTCCAGACCGGGTCTCAAGAGGTGACGCGCAGCAAGCGACTGGTAGCCCGGGACCAGACAGAATTCCTCATCCTCACGCTTCAGCGCAGAGGCAGCGCCGTCAAGGAGCAGGACGGGAGGGAGTGCCTGATACAGGCGGGAGATTTCTCCATTTCTGATTCGTCTCGCGTGTTCAGAAAAAAGGTGGAGGGCAAGGTCTGCTTCACCTCCTTTCAGTTCCCTCGAAAGGAGCTTCGCGTGCGGGACGAGGACGTGCAGGCGTTGACTGCGACAGCCTTCTCGGGTCGTGGCGGAAGTGCCGCAATGGTGGCGACCTACTTCGCGCGCATGGCGCGCGAAGTAGCGGGTTTCGACGACTCCGTCGGCCGTCAGTTCGTCGCCACCGGGCTCGACCTGCTGGCCCTGTTCATCAACGAGCGGCGCGGCCGCTTCAGGCCTCAGGCTCCTGAAACTGCCCCGGCCATGATCCTGCGGGTGAAGGATCACATCTTGCAAAACCTCTCCGACCCGGATCTGTCACCCACCGACATCGCTGCCGCTCACTTCATTTCGACCCGCTACCTGCACAAGTTGTTCCAGACGGAGGGAACCACCGTCGGGGAGTGGATCCGGATACAGCGACTGGAGCGGTGCCGTCGGGATCTTCTGCGGTCCCCGGCTCTGGGACTCGGGGTGGCGACCGTCGCCCGACGCTGGGGTTTCGTGAACCCCAGCCATTTCAGCCGTGTTTTCCGTGCCACTTATGGCATAGCGCCTCGCGACTGGCAGCTTCACGGCCTGTCCGGTGAACAGCGCACGACCGAGTGACGTTCCCTCGGCGGAACGATCCACCCGAAGCGGCTCGTGAAGAGCCAGCGCCGAACCACCGAAGCCGGGGACGGTCTGCCACCGGCACGGCGCTGATCGGCATCGACCCTGCCCTGGCTGGGCCACCTGGCAGGCGGGGTCGAACCGCCTTGTCGAGCGGACCGGCTTCCAATCGCGTCACCCCGACATGTTCCTCGCGTCGGCCGTCTCCTAGGCCTTCGACACCACAGGACCTGCGGCGGCATCGAATGCACGGGGCGCCTCTGCTGCCGTGACCTTCACCATCAAGCGAAGGCCCGCTCCTCGTAAGCCGGTCGGTGGCCGGGAGCCGGTGATGGTGAGCGCGAGATGCTCCGACCAGCGGGGTCGTTGCCGTCCTGGTAGAGCCACCGGACGAGGGCTCCCGTGCACCGACGTGAACGGGCCACATGATCCATGCAGTCGGTGAAGGCGGCCCGTCTCCCGAGGGCGACCCTGCAGGCCACGGAGGTGAAGAGGCGCGACACCCAGGGCATCGCGCCACGGCCCCGTCACCCGCGCAGCGCTTCAATACCTCAAACCGCTGCTTGGTTCTTTCTCGTGCCACGTTCTGTGCATTCCTCGACAAGATGCCACGGCCCGGGATTTTAGGATCCTTCCAAGAAAATCCGCTCCCGCAGCCCGTGTTGGGGAATGAAGTGATCCAGCCGCCAGCCTCGGTCATATGCATAGGGTTCGACATATGAGTGAAGCCCCTGGTAGACGGGTTCACGACCAAGATCACCCGGTACCCACCAGAGGCTTCACGTGCTTGTCCACCCGTGCGCGCTGGACGTGTCCAGTCGATCCCTGTCCTTCCTCGCCGCTCGTCTGCGAGAGCACCGTCGTCGGATCGGAAGCCGTTGGCGCCGGCTCCCGGTCAGGTGTCAAGCCCTGCTGCAGAGGCGTGAGGGACCCGTGGTGGCTGCAACGCCCCGTATCTTCGGCGCACCGGAACTGGTGGAGTGCGCCGACATCATCCGCCCGTGCCGCCGGTGCCCCCAGAGCCCGGCGACGGACGCGTTCGCCAACTCCATGGGCAACGAGGCCGTCTACGGCAAGAAGGTCGTCGAATTCCCCCTCGCGAGGGCCGTGGCGGATGGCCGTGCCACGGATTACTGACCTTGGCGTCATAGCGTCTGGGACGTCGTCGGAACTGGTGACGGGGTCCCTATTGGCTGGTAGCTCGGAAGTATGCGGTATCCGGACGGGGGCGGGCTGACCGCCGAGCAGCGCAAGCGTCGCGAAGAGGTACGCATGCGGGCCGCTGACCTCTTCGAGGAGGACGTAAAAGTCCCGTGCATCGCCCGGGAGTTACGGGTGAGTGAGAAGTCGGTCTACCAGTGGCGCCGTGCCTGGGCGTCGGGCGGGCGGGAAGCGCTGCGGTCCCAGGGACACCGGGGCTACGACTGCCGACTCCGTCCCGGCCTGCAGGCCAAGCTCGCCGACTGGCTGGAAGAAGGGCCGGCCGCGCACGGTTGGTCGGACGACCAGGTGCGGACCGCCGCACGGGTGCGCACGCTGATCGGGCGGAATTTTCACCTCCTACAGCGTCTCCGGAGTCACCGGCTGTTGCACCGGATGGGCTTCAGCGTGCAGATGCCCGCCTGGCCCGCCGCCGAACGTGACGAGGACGCGATCACCGCATGGAGGGAGGCGACCTGGCAGGAGGTAAACCCTCCGGGCGGCGACCGGCGCGTTCGTCTGCTTCGAGGACGAAGCGGGCGTGACCGGCCGTCCGCCCAAGGGCCGCACCTGGGGCCGACGCGGCATCACCCCGAGAGTCAAGGTATCCGGCCCCAGCCGGGGGCGGCTCTCTGCGGCCGGGCTGCTGTGCTACCGGCCCGGCCTGCCCGCCCGCCTGTGCTACCGGCTGCGCCGGCATACCGGCCGCAGGGGCGAGCGCCGCTCGCTCGGCGAAAGCGACTACATCCACCTGCTCGACGGTGCCCACCAACTGCTCAAGGCCCCGCTGATTGTGGTGTGGGACCGACTGAGCACCCACATCTCCAAGACGATGAAGGCACTCGTGGCCGAGCGGGATCGGCTGACCAGCATCCTGCTGCCCGGGTATGCGCCCGAGCTCAACCCGGTCGAAGGCCTGTGGGCGCATGTCAAGCGCAGCCTGGGCAACCTCGCCGCCCGCACCCTCAGTGAGCTGGAGACCCTCCTCCGCAGGCGTCTCAAGGCACTGCAGTACCGGCACACCATCCTCGGCGGGTTCCTCGCCGGGACGGGCCTCGCCCTCGACAGACCGAACTGACCCTAAAACGCCAAGGTCAGTAGTGCTCGGTAGAGCGTGTCCCAGGCAGTCATGAGCTGCGGTGCTTCGTACAGCGTGGGCTTTCCGTGCTTGTGCAGATGCCGGCGTTTCGTACAGCTTGACGCTCACGGCTTCTGACGTTGTGCCCAGACGGAGCAGCAGTGCCCTTACCTCTGGCTGCATGACAATGCCAGCGCCGCGCGCCGATGTCTGGCCCACAGACCTCTCGTAGAGGGCGACGTGGGCTCCGATGGCTCTCAGCTCGTGCGCGGCCGACAGGCCGCCCACTGATCCGCCGATGACGAGTGCGGCGAAGTCGTGGTGTTCGGACACGGCGTGCCTCCGCGTTCTGACGCCTACGGACGAATGCCGAGGAAAGCGCGGCCGTTCCCCTCAAGGGCGTCGGGGGAGAGGCCGTGATCCACAAGGAACTGGACGGGCTGGGGCTGCGCCATGTCGAAGGGGTAGTCGCTTCCGCACAGGATCCTGTTGGGCGCAGCGTGGGCCGTCAGCAGTCTGAGCACTTCGGGGTCGTGGGTGACGGTGTCGAAGTAGAGCTGGGTGAAGGGTTCGGCCGGCGACCGGCTGCTGCCGTGGCGCACGTCTTCCCGTGACCGCCATCCGTGTCCCCACCGGCCGAGAAGGGCTGGCGCGCAGCCTCCGCCGTGGACGAAGCAGATTCGCAGGTCCGGCAGTTCGTCCATGACGCCGCTCAGGAGCAGCGAGGCCACGGCGGTTGTAGTCTCTACCGGGTTGCCGATCAGGTTCACCAGATAATGGTCCTGCCATTCCGGCCGCGGCAGTTGCATCGGGTGGACGAGCACGGCGAGGTCCGTGTCGACGGCGGCGCCCAGAACTTCCCGCATGACGCCGTTTCCGTAGGACCGACCTTGCACCAGTGGCGGGACGGCGACGCCCGCGATGCCGGGCATGCCCGCCAGGCGAGCCATTTCACGGCGGGCGGCGTCCACGTCGTCGACGCGGACCAGACCGAGTCCGACCAGTGTGCCGCCGGAGGAAGCGACGGCCTGCTCAAGGTGGTCGTTGTAGGCGGTGATGTAGTCGTCGGCCTCGGCTGGGAAGAACACGGGAAACGCGAAGGGTGGCGCCGAGACAGCGCGGGCTCCCAGACCCGCCGTCGCCGTGTCGGCGATAACGGCGTCGATGTCGGTCATCGCTTCGGTGGCGAGGAAAAGTGGGTGATCGCCGAGGAACAGATTGCCGTCGCGGTCGTTCATCTCGCCGAGCGGGGAGCCTGGCGGAAGGGAGAGTAGATCGTCGGGGAGCCAGTGGGCGTGGACGTCGACGACTCCAGCGCGGATGTTTCCCGTTACAGCCATATGCGCTCCTCAACGCAGGCGAGGGTGACAACTGCCAGTGAATGGGCACAGGCACATTCCGCCGGCCTCTTCCCACTGTGCTCGACCCTTCGGGTACCCCACGGGAGGCTGCGCGGGCCAGGTCAGGTGACGGGCTCCTGCTGCTGTTCCTTGGCGGCCCGCATGATCGCGCGGCGGATGGGTGCGTATCCGGTGCAGCGGCAGATGTTAGATCCGACGATGTGATCCACACGCTCGGGATGGTCGGCAAGGTGCGGATCTGCTTCGAGCGCGCCGGCAGCCACCATCAGGAATCCCGGTGTGCAGAAGCCGCACTGGAGGGCGTACTCGGCGGAGAAGGCCTTCTGGAGTGCGCTGGGTTCGCCGTCCGGGCTGGCCAGCCCTTCCACGGTGCGGATCGAGCTGCCGTCGCACTGCACGGCCAGCATGAGGCAGGAGCGGACAGCCTCGCCGTCGACAAGGACGGTGCAGGCACCGCACACGCCGTGTTCGCACCCCAGGTGGGTACCGGTGAGCCGACAGTCCTCCCGCAGAGCGTCCGCGAGGATCCGCCGGGGTTCCACGTCGAGCGGGAACTCCTCGCCGTTCACCGTGAGCGTGATCTTCATCGGTTGCCTCCTCTGGTCCGGGCGATGCGGGAGCGGTGGTCTGTGGCGGCCTGGCACAAGGTCCGGGCGGTCACGACCGCGATGGCGTGCCGCCGGTATTCGAGGTCCGCATACGGCTCGGCGAGGGGCGCCGCGTCCTGTTCGGCAGCGATGCGTCCCGCTCGGGCGAAGGGATGGCTCGCGGGCAGTCGGTATCCGTCTGACAAGGCGCCGATCTCGACGCCGGTCAAAGCCTGCTCCGCGTTGTGCGCCCGCAGAGGCCGGTCGGCGCAGTTGACCAGTCCGATGCGCGCTTGTGTGATCACTCCGTCGTCCACGGTGAGTGCGGCGGAGACGGCGACCTGGGCGAAGCAGAAGTGGGTACGGCGATGTTCGATGAAGCCGACGCCGGTGTGCTCGGCCAGCAGCGGGTACTGCACGGCAGTGATCAGCTCACCAGGCCGGCGGTCCGTCTCGAGGGGGCCGTGGAAGTAGTCACGGGCCGGAACGGTGCGTGTTCCTTGGGGGCCGTGCAGGTGGATGTCAGCGTCGAGGGCCATGGCGATGGCGCACCACTCGGACGCGGGATGGCCCCACCCGAAGCTGCCCACCATGGTTCCCCGAGATCGGATCGGGGGGTGTGCGATGTTGACGACGGCGAGGGAGAACAGCGAGCCAAGGGGCCCCGGTACGGCCTGATCGGACTCGAAGACGTGGTGACGGATCAGGGCGCCGACGTGTACAGAGCCGTCGCTGACCTGCAAGGTATCGAGTTCCTCGATGCGGTTGATGTCGACGACCAGGTCGGGGCGGATGCGCTCAAGGTGCATCTCCAGGAGCAGACTCTGGCCGCCGGCCAGGACCTGAGCCTTGCGGTCCCCGCTACCCAGGGCGTCGACGGCCTCTGCCACGGTGTGGGGGGCGACGTAGTCGAAGGCGGCGGGTTTCACCGGTCTTCCTCCTGCTTCGGGGCTTGGGCGGCGCGCCAGATCACGTCCGGGGTGAGCGGCATCTGCAACAGGTCCGGGTCGGCCGGGCGCAAGGCGTCGACCACTGCGTTGACGATTGCGGCCGGGAGCCCGATGCAGCCTGACTCCCCGGCGCCCTTGGCCCCCAGAGGCGAACTGGGGCTCGGCGTGCAGGTGTCTTTCACCACGATGGGCGGCACCTCGGTATAGGTCGGCAGCAGGTAGTCCAGCAGACCGTTGGCCAGCATGGGCGTGCCGTTGTCGTCGTAGGGGATGGCTTCATACAGGGCCTGGCCGATGCCTTGAATTGCGGATCCGAAGGCCTGGGCACGGACGATGTCGGGGTTGAGGACCACTCCGCAGTCGTCGACCGTCACTACCTTCAGTAGTTCCACGGTGCCGAGCTCCTGGTCGACTTCGACCACCGCGACGTGGGAGCCGAAGGGGAACGCCATCCCTGTCTCGAAGCGGTCCTCCACGCGCAGTGGCCCGGTCGCCTTCACGAGTTCGCCGATGTCCATGGCTGCTGAACCATCATGGGCGGCATGTACGGTGCCGTCCGACCACTCCACCTCTTCTGGGGGAACGTCCCACAAGGTCGCGGCCCGCTGCCGGGCTTCCGCGATGACCACTTGTGAGGCGTGCTGCAGCATGGCGCCGGCGACCTGGGCGGTCCGGCTGGCGAAGGAGCCGAGGCCCTCTGACTGTTCGTCAGTGTCGCCCTCGATGAGCCGCACCCGCTGCTCGTCCATGCCCAGAGTCTTGGCGACCAGCGCCGGGAAGACGGTCTCGTGGCTCTGGCCGCTGGAGGCTGCCCCACACCGCACGGTGACAAAGCCATCCGCGCCGACCTCGATGCTGCCGAACTCGTGCAGTCCGCCCGGCTCTCCGCCCGACCGTTCGACGTAGCAGGACAGACCGATACCCAGCGGCTTGGCCATCGGGTCGCGCCGGCGACGGACCTGCTCGGCGCGCCAGGCGTCGTAGTCAACAGTCTCCAGCGCCAGGTCCAGCGCGCGCGCGTATTCACCGCTGTCGTAGGTCCGGCCGCTGGGAGTCGTGTACGGAAAAGCTTCGGGCGGGATGAAATTGCGGCGGCGCAGTTCCGCCGGGTCGATCCGCAGCTTCCTTGCCAGCATGTCCATGCAACGCTCGATCGCGGCGACCGCCTCGGGACGTCCGGCGCCCCGGTAGGGGTAGGTGATCATGGTATTGGTGAGGATCGAGCGCACTGTCGAGTGCACCCGGGGAGTCCTGTAGGCCCCGGTCGACATCCAGGCCGTCTGCATCGGAAGGCCGACCCCCAGGTGGGGATAGGCGCCGACGTCCGCGTCGATGTGCAACTCGTAGGCCAGGAGCCGTCCGTCGGCGTCGGCGGCCAGCCGGGCGCGCTGGTCCTGGCCCCGGCCGCGTGTGGCGACCATCATCGACTCCAGTCGGTCCTCGATCCACCGGACCGGGCGCTTCAGTTTCACCGCGAGGAAGGCGACCACGACGAACTCGGGGAACGAGGCGCTCTTGCCGCCAAACGCCCCACCGGTGTCCGGTACCACCACGCGGATCTGATCTTGCGACCAGCCCAGCAGCACCGCCATCTCTCGTCGCAGCCGGTGGGGCATCTGGTGTCCCGACCAGATCGTCAGCCGGTCCTTCTCGGGCACCGCGAGGACGGTCCGGCATTCCATGGGCGTGGGCATCAGCAGGTTCTGCCGGAAACGGCCCTCCACCACGGCCGCCGCTTCTTGCCACACGGCGTCCTCGATAGGCGTGCCGGTCCCGCCCCGCAGAGCGACGTTGCTCAGTCCGTCGAACAGCAGCGTCTCGTCCGAGGCCGCGGCGGACGGTGTGACCACCGCAGGCAGCGGGTCGATTTCGAAGGTGACTTCCGCTGCACCGTCCTCGGCCCGGTAGCGGTCCTCGCCCACAACGACGGCAACGGCCTCGCCCGCGTACCGCACGCGTTCCTTGACCAGAGCCGGCCATTCCCGGCCCACGACCGCCTCGTCCGAGGACAGCTTGGCAAGTACGGTATGCGGCACGGGAGGCAGGTCCTGCAGGGACGCGGCTACACGCGCACACGAGGGCATGTCCGACAGATCAGCCGCGGACCAGGCGCCCACCACACCCTCCACTTCGCGGGCGGTGGCACAGTCGACCGTACGCAGCCGCCCGTGGCCGATCTTGCTCCGGACGAACACGGCGTCGAGGCATCCCGGCGCATCGATGTCGGCGACGTAGCGGCCGTTCCCCGTAAGCAACCTCGCGTCCTCGCGCCTCGTCCACTGATGCACCACAACAGCACCTCTTCGATGGATCAACGGGTGAGGGGCCACCGAACAGCCCCTGGACGGCATCGCTCCTGGCGGGAGCCGTACTCCCACCCCCCACGGACCGATAGCACGAAGTGGCTATTCGGTACATTAGGCACATAACTCGCATTGGTGCATGTCCTGCGGTCGCGCGTGTCTGCGCTTCACCTGTGCACGTGGGTCCGCACGGTGAGAAGCGCGTCTCGGCACTCGGCGCTGGCAGCACAGGTGCGGGGCGGCGGCCCTGCACAAGATGCGGCCAGCACGGAAGGCAGACGGAATGTTCGGGTCCGGCGCGCGGAGCCCCCGTACGGCTGACCGCCTCGTTATGGCACGGCCGGCAGGGCCGCGCGGATCCTCGGTCAGCCGGAACCGGGAAGGCGTGGTTGCCATGGCGCCACCGGAAGACTCGCATACCGCGTTCCGCCGATGGGCGAGAACCGTGGTGGCCCATCTGTGGAGCGAGCACGACACTCTCCCTGGCGCGCGGCGTGCTCGTCGTGATCTATCAGACCTCGACGATCGCGGCATTGATCGACGGGGCGTACGACGGCGACGTGACGGTCGGCGAACTCCTTCGGCACGGCGATTTCGGCTTGGGTACGTTCAACCGCCTAGACGGCGAGATGGTGATCCTCGACGGCACCTGTCATCACCTGCGGGCCGACGGAAGCGTCCAGGTCGCCGGCGCCCAGGACCTCACCCCGTTCGCCGCTGTCACGTGGTTTAGGCCATGACTAAGGGTTGTCCCGTAAATGATCTTTGAACCGCCGCTCCGGAGTCGTCAGCGGTGTGCGGGGCCGCTCGTCTATCCGGCGAGGGCGAGGTTGTGCATGCGTGCAATGCCGAGCGTGGCGTGATGGACTCCGTCGCCTTTGAGGCGGCAGTCGCGGAGGATTTTCCAGGTCTTCATGCGGGCGAAGACGAGGACTTCACTATCCGGCAGACCGCGAGTGAGTTCGAAGCCGCAGGCAGCCCTACGGAGCTGGCGAACAGAGCGACAGAGTGGTTCGAGGCAGTCCTCGCGCGACCTCTGGTCCGCTGCGAATGGCATCACGCGGGAAGGATGTACGCGGTCCGCTACGAGTACGCAGATACAGGGCAAGGCCTCAGTGAGGGCTTCGAGAGCCCCCTGGCCCCCGACGCACTGCGGAAAAGACTGGCTGCATACGGCGTGATCCGAGGCCGAGGCCGGATCAACCGTCCCGGCCTGGGCCAATCAGACGTGATCGCACATGTCCGAGGCGTCCGTCCCGATCCGTAGTTACGGGACAGCTCTTAGCCTCGCGCTTTCACCAGGTGAGCTGTCCAGGAGTTGATCAGAAACGCGGAAAGTGCCCTTGAACTGCAACGATGGGACTTGCTGAGGGTCCTGTTGGCTGCAAGGGAAAGAGCACTTTGCAGGTGAGAGAGCCTATCTCGTCGTACCCGCGTGTCCGTGTCCAGGGAGACGGTCGGCGGGTGGCCTCGCAGGCCGGTGCGGTCCTGCTGCTGGAGACGGTCCCCAAGATCGGCCTTGACCAGGCGATATCCACAGCCCTGGCGTCCTGGCGCAAGCCGCGGGCTGTCCACGATCCTGGGAAGATCCTTCTGGACTTTGCTCTGGCGGTCGCGCTGGGCGGGGACTGCCTCGCGGACGTCGCGATGCTGAGGTGTGAGCCGGCTGTCTTCGGGCCGGTGCTTTCCGATCCGGTCCCCGACGGGGAACGAGGTCTGGCGTCCTGTCAGGACGCCTCCGGTCGCACGGCGGCTGCGGCCGGAGTGATGGTGACCTTGACGTGTTTCATGAGGGGCTGGTCGCTCTGTGTGCTGTAGTCGCCGATGGCGCACAGGACGTTCATCTCGGGCATGTAGCCCGCTGCGCAGCCTTGCGGGATGTCGTAGGGGACGGCGAGGAAGCCGTTGAGGCCTCGTTCGGTGTCGTCCTTGGCGGTGGCGACGATGTCCACGGGGCCGAACGGGCGGATTCCGCGTTCCCGCATGTCTTCGGTGTTCATGAAGACGAGCGTGCGGAGATTCTTGATGCCGCGGTACCGGTCGTTGTCGGAGTAGATCGTAGTGTTCCACTGGTCGTGCGACCGGATCGTGGCCAGGACCAGTGTGCCGGTGGCCGGAAGGACGTCGGGCAGTTCGGCGTGCGAGAATTCTGCACGTTCTGACGGAGTGAGGAACACCCGTTCGCGTGCGGGTTGGTGGAGACGGAATCCCAGTGGCTGGCGCACGCGCTGGTTGAAGTCCTCGAACCCCTCCAGGGCCTGGGCCATCGTGTCCCTGATGCGGTCGTAGTCATCCGCGTAGTCCTCCCAGGGGGTGGGGCTGTCGGGGAGTGCGGCGCGGGCCATCCCGGCGATGATCGCCGGTTCGGACCGGAGGGCGGGGGACGCGGGTCGCTTCATTCCGCGGGACAGGTGCACCATGCTCATCGCGTCCTCGACGGACACGCTCTGCAGGCCGCTCTGCTGGTGGTCCTTCTCGGTTCGGCCGAGGCAGGGAAGGATCAGTGCTCGGCGGCCGTGCACGAGATGGCTGCGGTTCAGCTTGGTGCTGACCTGGACCGTCAGGTCGCAGTTCTGGAGACCGGCATACGTGTACGGAGTGTCGGGGGCCGCCAGGGCGAAGTTGCCGCCAAGGCATACGAAGACCTTCACCTCGCCGCGGTTCATGGCTTCGATCGTGCCCACGGTGTCCAGACCGTGGTCTCGGGGCGGGGTGAAGCCGCACGCCTCGCCCAGGCGGTCGAGGAACGCGGGAGAGGGCCGGTGGTCGATGCCGCAGGTGCGGTTGCCCTGGACGTTGCTGTGGCCCCGCACAGGTGACGGGCCGGCGCCCTCCCGGCCCAGGTTTCCGCGCAGCAGAAGGAGGTTGACGATCTCCCGTACGGTGTCCACGCCGTGTTCGTGCTGGGTCAGCCCGAGGCACCAGCTGATGATGGTGCGCTCCGAGGCCAGATAGATGTCGGCCGCCGTGGTGATCTCGTCACGGCTGACTCCGGACTGGCGCTCGATGGTCTCCCACGATGTTGCTGTGCACATCGCGCGATAGGCATCGAAGCCGCTGGTGCACTGCTCGATGAAGGCCCGGTCGACGGCCGAGGGATCGACACGTGCGGAATCCAGGACGGCCTTGGCCATGCCGCGCAGCAGGGCCATGTCGCCGCCGATGCGCGGTTGAAGGTTCAGCGTGCTGGTTGGGGTGGCACGGAAGCGGGCCATCTCCATGAACTCGTGCGGGACGATGGTGCTGCCCGCGGCGGCCTCGATCATGGGGTTCACGTGCACGATCTGTGCCCCGCGCCGGTGGGCCTCGGCCAGGGAGGTCAGCATTCTCGGGGCGTTGGAGGCGGCGTTCACGCCGAAGACGAACAGTGCGTCCGTGGACTGCCAGTCGCTCAGGTCGACGGTGCCCTTACCGGTTCCGATGGATGCCTGCAGAGCCCGTCCGCTCGCCTCATGGCACATGTTGGAGCAGTCCGGCAGGTTGTTCGTGCCCAACTCCCGGGCCAGCAACTGGTACAGGAACGTACCCTCGTTGCTCAGCCGGCCCGACGTGTAGAAGGCGGCCTGGTTCGGGTCGTCGAGAGTGCGCAGCGCCTCACCGACCATGGCGAACGCCTCGTCCCATCCGATGGGCACGTACTGGTCACTCGCCGGGTCGTAGGCCATCGGCTCGGTCAGCCGTCCCTGGTTCTCGAGGTCGAAGTCGGACCACTCCATCAACTCCGTCACGGTGTGCGCCGCGAAGAACTCCCGGTCGACCCGTTTACGGGTCATCTCCCAGGTGACGTGCTTGATGCCGTTCTCACAAATGTCGAGGTGCAGGCCCTTTCGGTCGTCCGGCCAAGCACACCCCGGGCAGTCGAAGCCGCCGTTCTCGTGGTTCATGCGCTGGATGGCGCGCGTGCCGGCCACCAGACTGTGCTCGCGCAGCAGGAACTGCCCGACACTCTTGGCGGCACCCCATCCGGCGGCGGGATGCGGATAGGGGCGACGCTGCGGCGTCTGGTCTGCGGACCCGGTGTCGTGGTCGTTGTCGGTGGTCATCGTGCTCCTTCTTCCCCTGGCTTGAGTGTGGGCCGAGCGGCGGGAGCAGCTGCACGGCATCCGGCGTCGTCCGGGTGGCTCACCTCGTGAACCTTTGGCAGCGAGGCGGGAGTCGGACCGGGAGGCAGGTCGTCGCCATGGATGATCAGGGTGGGGCAGGCGGCGTGCTCTGCACACGCGGCGCTGACCGAACCCAGCAGGAGCCCCGCGAACCCGCCGTGACCCCGGCTGCCGAGGATGAGCATCCTTGCCCCCGCGCCGGCAGAGAGGAGAGCGGCCGTGGCGGGCCCTTCGAGCACCGTGAGCCGAAGATCCGACGGCTGGTCGTCACCGAGCACCTCGGCGCAACAGGCTGTGAGCATGGCTTGCGCCTCCGCGACGGGGTCCCAGTCGTCCGCGACGCCGGTCCAGGAAGTGGGGTTCTGCCAGGCTGTCACGACCTCCAGGACGCTCCCGGTCGTCCGCGCCATGAAAAGCCCCCAGGCCAGAGCCCGTTTCGAGGACGAGGAGCCATCCACACCGACGACGATCCGGGGTGCGAGAGAGGGCACGGTTTGCGTCATCGGGGTTCGTCTCCCTTGTGTGCCAGGGTGCTGACCTTCAGCGAAGGACCGTGCCCGGACGGCCCGGCGTGGCAGGCGTCGGCGCACACGTCGACGGCCGCGGAGCCGGTGCCGGGCGCGCGTCCCGACACGGCCTCCGGCGCCGCAGGGGCTCTGGCCCCCGAGGGCCCGAATGTGCTGATGAGAGCCAGCAGCGCGAGAAGCATCACGGCGATCCCGTAGATGTAGGCAGCCCTCTCCACTCCACCGCCGTACACAACGATCACTCCCGCCACAATGGTCGGGAGGCCGAAGCCCAGGTAGGAGATCAGATACATCACGGACAGCAGTCCCGATCTCTCGTGCGGTTCGGCAAGGGGGACGACGGTGCGTATGCCCCCCTGGAATCCGGCTCCGAATCCGACTCCCGCGACCGCTGTGCCGGTGAAGAACAGCCCCGCCGATCCGATTGCGATGGACAGCAGGGTGAGGGCGACACCCGCGATCAGGGCCACAGTGCCGATCCGCATGGTGGTACGCGGTGCAGCGGAGCGCAGGACCAGAACGGTCAATGCGCCGCTGGCCGTGAGAGTGAACAGCGCCAGTCCGCCCAGGAGCGCTCCCTCACCGGTGACGACACCCCGGACCAGTGCAGGGCCCAGCGAGCCGTAGAACCCCGCCAGGGCCCAGACGGCCAGGACGACCGGAGCGACCCGCAGCAGCGGGCCGCGCGCCTGCGCCGGCACCGACCAGGTCACGCGCAGGGAGCGCAGCGCGCCCGGTGTGCGGGCCGCCGTCTCTGCCATGAGGACCACCCCGACGGCCTGCAGGACGTAGATGCCGAAAAGGATGTGGTAAACGAGATGAGTTGGCTGCGGGGCGTAGGTCACCAGCAGCCCCGAACCCAGGGCGCCAACGGCGGTCCCGGCTGCCGGCGTCACCGCGTTGGCGAGGGTTCCCGCGGAACGCCGGATGTCGATCATGCCCGCGCCGACGGCTCCCACGACCGTGCCCGTCGCGAGTCCTTGGAGGATCCTGGCGCACAGCAGAGCCGGAACGCCGTCAGCGGCCGCGAAGACCACGACTGCCGCCGTCTGGACGACGATCGAACCGAAGATCACGGGCCTGCGGCCGACATGGTCCGACAACGAGCCGACGACGAGGAGCGCCAGCAGGATGGCCACCGCGTACACGCCGAAGATCACTGTGGTGGTGATCGGTGAGAAGTGCCACTCCTGCTGGTACGTGGCGTAAAGCGGGGTGGGCGCGCTGGCCCCCGCGAGGAAGAAGACCACCACCGAGGCCTGAAGGCTGAACGCCGACCAGGGACCCGACCGCCGGGGCGGCGGAACCGCCCGGCCCTCCACTGTCGTCATCAGGACTCCTGCTCTGCGGAACACGTGAACGCGATCGTCGAATTGATGGGGCGGAGGAGAGCCGGCGGCCCCGTACCGTGCCGCCTGCCGCGCTCGGTCCAGAAGCGTCGGTGTCCCGACGGCCGACGCTGAGATAGTTGCGGCCGAGACCACGGGCCAACCGTCCGCCCCTCGTCTGTCGTCATCGGGACCGCTGTTGCGCGGCACGCGCGGATGCGGTCCTCGATGTACGGGGAAGGGCGGGAGCGGGAGGTGGCCCGCTGACTCGGGGTGTGCGTTCTCAGTCCAGGAGCGTGCGGGCCGCGATGGCCGAGGCGCTGATGGCTGCCGGGAAGCCGGCGTAGAACGCGATGTGGGTGATGATCGCCGCGAGTTCGGCCTGGGTCACTCCGTTGTCCACGGCCCGCCGCAGTTGCGCGGGCAGTTCCTCGGGGCGGTAGAGCGCCACGACCGCGGCGACGGTGGCGATGCTGCGGTCCCGAGGACTGAGCGCGGGATCAGCCCACACCTGGCTGTACAGGGGATCCTCCACCAGCTCGGTCAGGGCCGGGGTGAAGGCGCGGGCCATCTCGCGCGGCGACGGAGCCGTGGACTGCGCAGCGGGCTGCGTGGTCACTGTGCGCTCCGTGCGTGGGCGTGGCGGGCGATGCTTGCGGCGAACAGCGGGGTTTCCCGCCGGTTGTGGTCACCGGAGGCGGCCTGCCGTGCGGCGGCTGCTTCTTCGAAGGTGCCGCCGGTCGTCTCGAGGAAGTCCATGAACTCCTGGGTGGGGTGGCTGGTGACCTGGTTGGTGTAGGTGACGGTGCCGTCGCCGTTGTTCTTGGCCGACAGGTCCCAGATCACCTGGACCGTGGTCCAGCCGTGCGGGGTGAGGACATCGGAGGTGGACACCATGTGGCAGTGGTGCTTCTCGGCGATCTCGGCGACGTAGTGCTGGATCACCAGCCCGGTGCCGATCATTTCCACGTTGATCGACATCGGCCGGCCGTCGTCGGTCGTGGTGTAGCCGGCCGCCTTGTGGTCCGGCGGAGCGCAGCGCTGGTACTCCTTGTCCGGGAGGTTAAGCAGCCAGTCGGCGATGTCGATCGTCTCCCAGGGCGCGTCGAGGGGCGCGTGCTCCGTCGAGGTGGACAGCACCAGATCGGTCAGGACCTTCTTCGCATCACTCATGGTGTGTTTCCTTCTGTGGGGGCCACGGCTGGTACCGGGCCGACTTGTGCAGGTCATGGCCGACCGGACACTGCCAGTTCGACCAACCTTGGGGATTCGCCGACTGCCTTGTGGCCATCGACCGGAGGGGGCAACTAGGGGTTCGCCGCCTTGTGCCGTCACCGTAGAACCGGTGGACGAGGGGTCCATGCTCGTCAGCGCACGGCCGCTGTACCCACGGTGCACCGCGCGTCGAGCACGCGAAGGGGCAGGTCATGGGAGTGCGGAAGAGATGGATGGGCCGGTGGACATCCCGCTGACGAGGCCCTTCACCCCCTCGCTATGTTCTGGCTGCGAGCGCGGCTCCCAGTGCGGCCAGGGCTGCGGCGACCAGCGCGGTGACAGTCCAGCCGCCGTGTGCGAAGAGCAGTGCCCCTGCCGCGGAACCGAGCGAACCGGCCGCGAAGTACGCGGTCATGTAGAGGGTGTTGAGGCGGGCGCGTGCCTCGGGATGCTGTGTGAGGGCGTGGGTCTGATTGGCGACGTTGCTCACGCGGGCACCGGAGTCCAGCAGCAGCGCCCCGACGATGAGGGCACCGGCCGACAGGCCCCATACACCGGCGATGAGGAGGCCGAGAGCCATCACCGCCGCGGCCGCCACCGCGAGACGCCGCCGCATGCGGCCGTCGAGGAACCGGCCGATGGCCAGTACCGTGGCGGTGCCGACGACGCCCACCAGGCCCAGCAGTCCAGCACCGGTGGTCGACCAGCGGTGTGCCGGGCCGGTCACGTACAGCGTCACGGCGGTCCAGAAGACGTTGAAGCCGGCGAATCCGGCAGCCGCGGTCAGCGCCGCCCGGCGCAGCCCGCGCTGACCACGCAGGAGAGGCAGAAGCGAAGCCAGCAGGGCCCGGTAGCCCAGCCCGTGGCGCACGGGCGGTTCGGGCAGGCCTCGCAGTGCAAGGTGCACGAGCAGCGTCATCAGCGCCGACAGCACATACACCGAACGCCAGCCGAGGAGACCGTCGAGCGCCCCGGCGATGACCCGGGCACCGACGATGCCGCCGAAGAGACCGGCTGTGATGCGTGCCGTCGTGCGCCCCACCGCCTCGCGCGGCGCAAGCGACGCCGCGGCCGGCATCAGAATCTGTGCCAGCACGCTGGTTGCTCCGAGCAGTACTGATGCCACCGCGAACAGCGCGTAGTCGGTGGCGGATGCAGCAAGCGCCAGGGCGAACAGCCTGCCGGCGTTCAGCCAGCGCATCAGCCGGTGCAGTCCCGTCCTTTCCAGGGCGGGCACCACCAGCAGCAGTCCGGCAGCGTAGCCGACCATGGTGATCATCGGCAGTAGTCCGGCGAGTGCGTCGGACACGCCGAAGGACGCCGCCAGTGGCCGCAACAGCGGCTGCAGGTAGTAGACGTTGGCGACACTCACGCCGGCCGCGACCGACATCCACGTCACCTGCCCCTTGCTGAGCCCGGGTGGGCCAAGGGTGTCCGCAAGCTTCGTCTTCGTCCCGTCGAGGCGCCTCGGCGCCTGTGTCACGTCTGCCATGCATCTACAGTGGAGATAAACAAGCAAGAGGTCAAAGACCAGTTTTTGATGCCATTAATAAAAGAGGTTGATGATCGTGGAACTGAGGACCTTGCGGGTCTTCGTGGCCGTGGCCGAGGAGCAGAGCTTCACCCGCGCCGCCGAGCGGCTGTCGGTGGCACAGCCCGCCGTCAGCCACCAGATCCGCTCCCTGGAAAAAGAACTCGGCGAAGCGCTCTTCGAACGCAGCACCCGCAGCGTCCGACTCACCCAAGCCGGACGAGTGCTGCTTCCCCTGGCCGCCCAGACCCTCGCCGACGCCGACCGAGTGACCGCCGAATTCGCCTCCCGTGCCGCCCTGGTCACCGGCACACTCGTCCTGGGCACCGTGGACGGGGCCGAGCACACCCCCCTGCCCGCACTCCTGGGAA
The DNA here is from genome assembly GCF_040702065.1 of Streptomyces sp. NPDC086777. NCBI lineage: Bacteria > Bacillati > Actinomycetota > Actinomycetes > Kitasatosporales > Streptomycetaceae > Streptomyces > Streptomyces sp. NPDC086777. The sequence continues at coordinate 80,028 of NZ_JBFBJI010000035.1, forward strand.
CCTTCCACCGCCAGTACCCGGGCGTCGCCGTGCAGCTCGTCGAGGGACGCAGCGCCGCACTCATCTCGCGCGTCGAAGAAGGCGAACTGGACGCCGCCGTGGTGGCCCTGCCCCAGCAGCCCCTCGCCGAAGACCTGCGCAGCGTGGTCATGCTCGAGGACGAGCTCGTGGCCGTCGTACCAGCAGACTCTCCGCTGGCCGGCCGGGAGAACATGCCCATCGAGCTGCTGTCCGGCAAGACCCTGATCAGTTACGACCCCGACAGCGGACTACGGCCACGCCTGCAGTCCGCGTTCGACGCCGCCGGCATCAACTTCACCACCCAATACGCAACCAACGACGGGGGCTTGCACGCCGCCCTGGTGGAAGCCGGAGTCGGCATCTCCCTCACCGTGAGAACCGACCGGGCCCTCCCAACAAACTCCCGGATCCGCACCGTCCCGATCAGCCCCTCCCTCACCTACCGCAAAGCACTGATCTGGCGCGGCACCCCCCAGCCCACCCGGCCACTCCAAGCCCTCCTCGCCCTTCGCCCCACAGCACCCTGACGACGTGCCCCACCAACGCCGAGGCGGTTCTTAACCGCTGCCGTCCTCGCCGTCCGATGGAGCACTGACCTCCTGGGGGTCAGATGCACCTGGGACGGGGATCAGCCGACCCGATCGGGGACACGGTTATCCGGACCAGGGGAGAACCTGCTTGTCCGTGGTGGGAAAACATCCACGCCGCGCGAAGGCGTGTCCTCGACAGCGGCCTGCCGAGCCTCCTCCCGCAGCCCGCAAAACCGCAGCAGGTCCGGGAGGCGCTATTGGTCACCAACCGGTAGCCGCCTGCGCCGCGTATCGGACAGCGGCCCGTCACGCGCACGGGCAGGCCCGGTGCGAGCAGTCGACGCAGCACCCCGACATGGCGGCGGATCACAACGACGGCGCTGCGCACCGGGTTCGGCCCGCACAAGGCGTCAACGATCTGCTCACGGGGACCGAATGACCGACCCTCAAGAACAGCAGGACCAGAAAGGCCCTTCCCTGAGGGCCTCCCAGATCCAGCTCGGGCTCTCCTCGCCAGGCCTGTACCGTTCCCAGAACCTCGAACCGCACCCTCGGTTCCTGCAGCACACCATGTCCCGCTGGAGTCCCTTCCCCCGCCCCGGCCGTACGCCACCCGTTACGAGCGTCTGAACCGACCCCTCTCGCCGAGCCCTCAGGGGCGGGGAATGTTGCGCAGGTTGGCCCTGGCCAGATGAACCATGCGTCCGACGCCGCCGCTCAGCACCGTCCGGCTCGCGGAGAGAGCGAAGCCGCTGACCTGCTCGGTGGTGATCTTCGACGGGACGGCCAGGGCGGCGGGGTCGGTGACGACGTCGACCAGCGCGGGCCCGTCATAGGCGAAGGCCTCGCGCAGCGCGCCGCGCACGTCGGCAGGCTTCTCGACCCGAATGCCCCGCGCTCCGGCCGCAGTGGCGATGGCCGCGTAGTCGGTGTGCGGGTAGCTCGTGGCGTGCGGGGGCAGGCCGTCGACCATCATTTCCAGGTCGACCATACCGAGGGAGGAGTTGTTGAAAACGACGACCTTCACTGGCAGGCCGTACTGCACGAGAGTGAGGAAGTCGCCCATGAGCATGGAGAATCCGCCGTCGCCGGAGAGCGAGACGACCTGCCGACCGCGGTCCAGGAACTGAGCGCCGATCGCCTGCGGAAGCGCGTTGGCCATCGAGCCGTGCACGAACGAGCCGAGGATGCGCCGACGGCCGTTCGGCGTCAGATAACGCGCCGCCCACACACAGCACATGCCAGTGTCCACCGTGAACACGGCGTCGTCAGCGGCCTCTTCGTCCAGTACCGCCGCCACGTACTCGGGGTGGATCGGGGTCTGCTTCTCGACGTTGCGCGTGTAGGCGTTCACGGCGCCTTCGAGAGCGTGCGCGTGCCGCTCCAGCATGCGGTCGAGGAACCGGCGCGACTGCTTCTCCCGCACGGCGGGCGTAAGGCATCGCAGGGTCTCGCCCACGTCGCCCCACACGGCAAGGTCGAGCTGGGTGCGGCGGCCAAGCCGCTCGGGCTGGACGTCGACTTGGACCGTGCGCACATGGCGGGGCAGGAACTCGGTGTACGGGAAGTCCGTGCCGAGAAGCAGCAGCAGGTCGGACTCGTGCATGGCCTCGTACGCGGCGCCGTAGCCGAGCAGTCCGCTCATGCCGACGTCGTAGGGGTTGTCGTACTGGATATGCTCCTTGCCGCGCAGCGCGTGCCCGATCGGTGCCTTCACCTTCTCGGCGAAGGCCATCACCTCGGCGTGAGCTCCGGCGACGCCCCGGCCGCAGAACACCATCACGCGCTCGGCGGCGTCCACGAGTTCCGTGAGGCGGGCGAGTTCCCGGTCCCCCGGGCGGATGGCGGGCAGGTCCAGAGGCAAGGTGAGTTCGGGGGCCGCGTCCGGTGTGTCCTCGGCGGCGGTGTCACCGGAGAGGGCCACGACCGAGACACCGCGGCGGCCGACGGCGTGCTGGATCGCAGTCTGCACTACGCGCGGCATCTGGTGCGGCGAGGAGATCAGCTCCGAGTAGTGGCTGCACTCGGCGAACAGGCGGTCAGGGTGGGTCTCCTGGAAGTAGCCGGTGCCGATCTGCCCGCTGGGTATCTGCGCGGCCAGCGCCAGCACCGGCGACATTGAGCGGTGGGCGTCGTACAGGCCGTTGATCAAGTGCAGGTTCCCCGGGCCGCAAGAGCCGGCGCAGGCCGCGAGGCGGCCGGTGAGCTGGGCCTCCGCGCTGGCCGCGAACGCTGCGACCTCCTCGTGGCGGACCTGGATCCAGTCAACCGCGTCATGCCGTCTGACCGCGTCGACGACCGGGTTCAGGCTGTCCCCGACCACTCCGTAAATACGACGCACGCCGGCGCGCGCCATCAGGTCGACGTACTGCTCCGCGATCGTCTGCCTGACCATGTCACTCCTTCGCCTCCAGCGGCAGGCGGGGGCCGCCGTGCCGCCGGTCACGGTAACGGCCAGGGGCGAACCGGACTTGACCATCAGCGCACCGGATTGCCTCCGGCAGCGCATTCCAGGATCAGTCGAGCTCGGTGCGGAGCCACTGCAGGACGCTGGAGGTCACCGGGTCGGCCAGGTCGGCGAACCCGAACAAGAACGCGACCGACAAGCGCCTCAAAGCCCTCGTGAGCAGGGGCCAACGCCGCCTGACCCGGCGCGGCAGGCGGCGTCACCACAGGTGGAGGAAGCTCCGGACATCGTCGTAACCGTCGAGGGCCCGTCCGTCCACGTCCGTCGGGTCTGCCTCGGCTCGCGCCGCCAGCGACTTCGCCAGCGCGAGGGCCTCATCGCTGAGTCACCCGAAGCGCCGAGCGGTGTGTCCCAGGCACAGGCCGGCCAGCCCGAGTAGTGGACTTCCCGACACAGCCCGCGTCCCGACCTGCACGCACCAGTGCTCGATGAACTCCGCGTCGTCGTCGTTCAACGCGGTCCCGACCAGGACGCCCGCTGCCTCGCCCTCCACCGAGCGGTCACGCAGAGCCCGCTGCATCGTCTCGACCACCACCTCGTGAGGCAGAGCCGGAGGGTTCTCGAAGCTGAGATGAGAATGCACCCCGCGAGACTACGCGGACTGTATCCGACGCCACCGCCCCGTCCGGCAGGACGGGGCGAACGTTGCCTGATGCGGCGCTTGCAGCCTTATAAGCAGGCGACAGCGGTAGCACGCCCCAGCATTTCGGCGGCGGTCATCGATTCGTCGATGTAGACACAGTCCCGCCCGTGCTCGTCTCCATCAGGGCGAACGCTGGCCATAGAGGCCATGATGCTGCGCTTCGCGCACCGGTGGCCTGTCGCCATCGCTCGCCCCTCGTACGGCATGGACCGTATGACCACTGTTGCTTGGCCCGGGGGTCTTCGATCTCGTCGTCTGCCGCGATATGGCCATGCTGTTGATAGGGCATCTCGTCCGGGTGCCGTTCGAGCCTGGTACGCCGCCAGGCCGCGTCGAAGGAGAGATTGCCCTGGCTCGCCCGGGCGAGTTGCCACGCCGGCCAGCTCGTCCAGGGCGAGAGCAGCCATCGCCACACTGACGTACTCCCGGATCACCACGCCTGCGAGTCCGAGGCGGATTCCAGCCGTCCCGCTCACTACTCGCTCTCCGGGGCCGCGGCGTGCCCGTTGACCAGGGCTTGCGCCTTCGCGGCGTGGTGTGGCCTCTGGGCACTGTCCAAGCCGGCGGCCAAAAGCGTGTACAGCATGCGCTTTTGGGTGTGGTCAGGGAAGCTGGCGAGGAACTCGCGCAGTACTTCGACGGCCTCGTGCTCGACACTCCGCTCGTCCTCGGGGCGATACTGGGCGAATACGCCCGCGACCGTGTTTGCCTCGTCGGCCCAGCGCGCGAGTTGTGACCAGTCGGCGTTGTCCCGCTCGATCCATCGTGCCAACAGGGCAGCGGGGTTGGCGAGTTCGGCAGCGAGTGCGTCGGTCTTCTGCTGCCGCAGGGTGTCGGTCACGGCCTGTCGGCGCTGAGCGGCCAGTAGCGCTGCCCCGGCGGCCCGGTCGTCCGGGTCGCAGGTCTTCGAGACCTTGCTCGCGGCGTCCCTGAGTGTGGTGAGCACGGCTCCTGCGATCTCCTCGACGGGGCTGGGGTAGGGCGGCTCGGTGAGCACGGTGGCCGTGATCCGGGCGGTGAAGCCGATCCCGGGACAGGCGCTGCACAAGCGGACCTCGAATCGGGTGAGACCGCGCTGTACCGCTTTGCGCGCGCGGCGGCGCGACCATTGGGTGGAGGCCATCGGTCAGGACTCCGCCGACGCGCGCTCGTGCGCGGTGATCAGGGACGAGAGCATCGGGTGCAGCCGGAGGTCCTTGCGAAGTTCGATGACCGCCTCACCGTCGGCGACTCCGGGTTCGCCGAAGATGAGCGCGGCGACCGGGGAGGCGACCAGGTGGCCCAGCATGATCTGGTTGAGGAGGTCCGTCAGGAGCTCGGTCGGCATGTCTGGTGCCTTACGCGCTTCGGCCCAGGCGGTCAGCACTTGTCGGCATTCGGCCTCGACCCGAGTGTCTGCCAAGGCCGCGTTCCAGCCGTCCAGCAGCGCTTCCTTGATGTCTTCCTTCTCTTCAGCCGTCGCCAGCATCACTTGCAGAACGTACGGGTCCACCCGCGGATCTGGCAGCGAAAGGAAGGCCCGGTGTCCGGCCAGGTGCTTCTTCTCAGTAGCCCATTTGATGACGGTGTTCCACACCCGCGGCAGCTGGCCGTCGCGTGCGGCGATGTCTCGCAGCGCACCTTGCGCTGTCTGTACGGCCTCGTCCGTCTCAGGCCGGCCGAGGATGTGCCGTAGGCGCACGAGGGCCTGACGTGGATAGTGCTCGGCGAACTCGCCCTGGCGGACCAGCGCTACGACGGTCGCGGCGGCCTCCGATTCGTCCTGAGCTGAGTCGAGAAGCAGGGCGCGGACCTGGACGCCCAGCGTGTCCGCCTCGGCGGCGACTGTCAGGACACGGGCAATCAACTCGCGGTGCTCAGTTCTGTCGGCGCCGTTGTCGATCCAGGCATGGATCTGTTTGACGACACGGATGTGGTTCTCCGCGACGGCCAGTTCAACCAGGAGGTCGCCGATGGCGGCCAGCCGGTCGGCCCCAGGGCCCTTGGGTGCTGTGAGGGTGTCCAGCCATTGCAACAGATGAGGGTGGATGTCAGCCCGCTGCTGCCACAGGTGAAGCAGGATGGCACGTGCGTAGCCGGATTTGCCCACCGCTTCCTGGCCGATGAAGCCCGTGGTGCCGGGGCCCGGATGGCGGATCGCACCGCGTGGCGGATCTGCCGGGACCACCGCTGGTGGAGTGTGTTCGGCAAGAAGCGCGGGAGAGTCAAGAGGGCCGGACCGCCGGTGCACGACGACCTGGTCCGCCGCGACTTCACCGAGGACGGGCCGAACCGGCTGTGGCTCGCCGATTGTCCCGCGGGACCCCCGCCGGGCGCGCCGGCCGGGCGCTCGGTGCCGTGGCGGCACGCCACCGAGCGTGCCGCCGAACTGGCCGCCGCACAGGGCCCGTTACTGCTCGTCGGCGAACGCGGCACCGGAAAGACCACCCTGGCCCGCGAGTTGCTCGGCACAACCGGGCCGCTCGTCGTCGACGCGGCCGAGGGCGATCTGCACGAGGCACTGCCCACCGACCCCCACCGCAGTCTGGTGCTGCGCCACGCCGAACGCCTCGCTCAACCCGACGTGGCGGCGATCGTCGCCCTGCTCGAAGCCCGGCCCGCCACACGCCTGTTGGTCACCTATACCCCCGGAGCGCCGCCCGGCCCGTGCCTCCAGCGACTCCTCGACACCCTCGCCGCCCGCTCGGTCACCCTGCCCGCCCTGCGCGAACGCCCGGAAGACATAAGGGAGTTGCTGGCCGCGGTGGCCCCCGCACCGGAACCCGGGCAGCCCCCGCTCACCTGGACACTCGACGCCCGGCGCGCCCTGGAGCGCTACCCGTGGCCCGGCAACGTCACCGAACTCGCCCACGTCGTGCGGTCGTTGGCCCAGGGGCGCCGGGCGGTGGGGCCGGTCCGGCGCACCGAACTGCCCGACCCCGTACGCGACGGACCCGCCGGCCGCCCGCTGAGCCCCATGGAACACGCGGAGCGCACCGCGATCCTGGAGGCCCTGCGCCGCCACGGCGGCAACAAGGCCCGCACGGCGGCGGCCCTGGGCATCGGCCGCGCCACGCTCTACCGCAAGCTGCGCACCTACGGCGGCCACGCGTAGCCACCCGGCCACCCGGGCCGGCCGGCCGTACCGGGCCCCGGTGACGGCGTCCGCCGCCCCTCACGAACGGGACCGCGCTCGCCGGCTACCGCGAGGCGCCGGGCTGAGGACCGTCCCCGGCACGCCACTCGACGGCCGGCGGTACGACCCGTGCGCACAGTGGCATGCCCCGGCCGTCGGTCAGCCCGAGCCGCCCGACCAGCAGCCCGTCCCGCGCAGCCGCCTCCGCCACCGCGCCGGGGACCGCATCGAGCATCAGCTTGGCCCGGCGGAACATCGTGAAGGCGCCCCCGGCGTCCACGGTCCCCCAGGACAGGTAGACGAACCGGCCGCCGGGACCGCCCTGGACGTAGGGCCCCGTGATGTCGACACCGGCGACCGAGACCGCCGTGGCGCACGGCAGGGTCCAGGTCGCGGAGACGGCGTCGCCGCGCTGAGGGCCGAGCAGCTCGGCGGGGCGGTTGCGGCGCTGTACGGCGACGTGGATGTCGCCGTACCGGGAGAAACCGCTGTCTTCCGGAGCCGGGCAGGAGCGGCCGGGCAGGTCGGTGGCGTCGATGCGGAGGTCCATGGCGGCCATGCGGCCATCATCGCCGATGCGCCCCGTGCCGCGGGGGTGCCGCGGCCGGCCGGTGGCTGTCATGACCGGACGTCATGAGCTGCCCGGCGGCCGGCCGGGCGCGGTCAGCGCTTCGTGTAGATGAAGCCGACCTTGTCCAGCTCGTCGCCGGAGCGGCCGTGGAAGCCGGCGATCTGCCAGCCCGACGGGGCGGTGCGGGTCACGCAGTCCGAGGTCGTCGTACCGCCGGCGAGGGTGCGGCCCAGGTTGGTGGTGAACTTCGCGTAGAAGATGCGGGTGGTGTTGTTGTACTTGCCCTCGCACAGGTACGCCGTGGTCACGTACTCGCTGCTGCCCAGCGTCAGCGAGGACGCGGTGCCGCCGGTGCCGCCGTGGGTCAGCGTCGTGCCGTCGGCGAGGGTGACGCCGACCTGGTCGACGCGGGACCCGGAGCGCAGCGAGAGGGTGGTGGTGCGGGCACCGGCGGCCACCTTGTCGATGTCCTGGTAGTAGTCGCCGTGCGGACCGCCGAACTGGTCGCTCAGCTGGAAGTTCGCGTTCTGGGACCAGGAGAAGCCGACCGTGATCGGGTCGTGGTCGGAGAGCATCAGGCCGTCGCTCGTCAGGAACTTGGCGTGCTCGTTGTCGTACGAGGTCGCGTTCAGGTTCACCAGCTTGCTGCCGCGGTACAGGACCTTGTCGACGACCTCGCAGGTGTTGGGCACGGTCGCCCCGGACTGGTCGCAGACCAGCGCGTCGCTGCCCTTGGCCGGCGCGCTGCCGCCGCGGATCAGCTGCACCCAGGCGTCGGTGAGCCCGTTGGCCGAGGCGAACTCGGCGATGGTGTCGGCGGTGCGGGTGTACCGGGTGTTGGTGTCACCCATCACCACGACGGCGTTGCCTGCCGAGTGGGTGCTGATGAAGTCGGTCAGCTGGTTGAGGTTGTCCGCCCGGGAGGCCTCGTCGCCGGCGTTGGTGCCCGCGTTGGTGTGCAGGTTGTAGAAGTCGACGTAGACGCCCTCGGCGAGCCGCTCGCGCATGAAGGTGAAGCCCTTCGGCGTGAGGCAGTCGCCCGAGTCGAGCTGGCAGGAGTTCCAGCCGACGCGCTGGAAGTCGTCCTCGTCCCAGTCGTAGTCGGAGACGGTGTTGAGGCCGCTGCCGATGCCCGCGCCGCCGCTGGTGGCGGTGCGGTAGGGGTGCGTGTCGGTGGCGTACAGGTACGCGTGGTAGTTGAAGTCCTCCTGGACGTTGACGATGTCGTACGGCGCGATGCGCTTGCCGATCTCCGTGGTGCTGGTGTCGCGCGGGGTGGGGGCGCTCGAGAGGCCTTCCGGAAGCCCGGCGACGTTGTACGTGAGCACGCTGAACGTGCCCGAGCCGGCTGCCGCGGCCGGGGAGGCCGTCGCCGTGAGCCCGCCGAGAGCGGCGACCGCGGCCGCCAGACAGGCAACGAGTCTGCGCATGGGGGTGTCTCCTACGGGGAGGGTGTGCGCTGAGGGGTGTGGGCATGCCAATGAGGCACGGCAAAACGTAGCGGCAAACGCTTTCTCCCGAACCCCCTTTGTTACCAACCAGTTTGGAAAATCCTCGTGACGCACAAAAGATCGGCTTCTCCCCGGGGGCCGATCGGCCGCCGACTGTTACTCACTTTCGGGTGAGCCGGGCGTGGTCCGCCCGTCGGCCGGGGGCGGCGGAGGCCGTTGCCTGCCGGGCGGAGGAGGGTGCATAGGGGGTGAATCTCTCCATTCAACTAATAAATGGACGTTACATCCGAGAGTCATAGGAAAGCGAAGGATCCGTAATGGGCGCCGTGTGCCGCCCGGTCCGTGCCCGGCCGGGGCGCAGGGTGTGGCTGCGCGGCCGACCGGTCGCCGTCTCGCTCCACACGCCCCTCGCGGCCTGCGGTTTCGTGCCACACGCGGCCGGGGTGTGCTCGAACCCCGTGAAGGGGGACCACGTGTCCGTTTCCGTCTCAGTGACCGCCCGTCTCGGCTCGGTCGCCGCCGTCGCGGCCGCCCTGGTGGGTGTCACGGCCCTGCCGGCCGCGGCGGCCGCCGCCCGACCCGCGGCGCCGCACCGCGACGCGGTCGTCATCAGTGCCGTACAGCACGACCTGCAGGGCCGCGCGGTCTTCTCAGGCCGCGCCCTGAACCGGGAGTGGGTGGACGTCACCAACACCACGCGCCGGGACGCGGACCTCAGCGGCTGGTCGCTCTCGGACGCCGCGGGCAACACCTACACCTTCCGCCACTACCGACTGGCGGGCGGTGCCACGGTCCGCGTCCACACCGGGGAGGGCCGGGACACCCGGACGGACCTGTACCAGGACCGCCGGTCCTCGGTGTGGAACCGCTACGCCGACACCGCCACCCTGCGCAACGACCGCGGGCGTTACGTCGACTCCGCCTCCTGGGGCCCGCACCACCGCCGCGTCACGGACGGGCGGTACGCCGTCCACCACCGTCCCGTGGAGGAGCGGCATGGCGTCGGTCACCGTCCGATGGAGGAGGGGCACGGTGTCGGCCACCGTCCCGTGGAGGAGCGGCACGGTGTCGGCCGCCCGGCAGTGGAGGACCGGCACGCCTTCAGCCACCGTCGCTGACCGGTGACACACGTCTGCCGCCGGCCCCCTGCGCAGGGGGCCGGCGGCAGCCCGGGGGCACGGGGGGGCCCCCGAACCGGGGCCGGCGCCC
>NZ_JBFBJI010000036.1:0-86812 GCF_040702065.1 Streptomyces sp. NPDC086777
GTTGACTTTTGGCACGCTGTTGAGTTCTCAAGGAACGGTCGCTTCCTTTGTACTCACCCTCTCGGGCTTTCCTCCGGGCTTCCCTTCGGTGTTTCCGACTCTATCAGATCCTTTCGGCGTCCGATTCCCGGTCGGCGGGATTGTCTTGAGGCTTTCCGGCTTTCGCTCGTCGGCCTTTCGACATTCACTACGTTAGCCGATTCCCGCCGGGACTCATAATCGAGTTCCGTGGGCTCGAATTCGGGCATGCGGGCACGCCGAAATCGACCCCGTCAGGGGAAGTCGTAGGTAGTGGGTGGCCGCTTCCGGCTGCTGGCGATTGCCGTACCCGGTTCAAGCGGCTCGGGCTACATTACGCACCTTCCAGGGACGCGTCAACTTGAGCGGCGCCTTGGTACATGGGCCCGATAGGGGCTCACCGTGGGGTCGTTGGCGATCCAGTAGCGCCAGGGATGGATCTCCCCGTCGCCGCCCTCGCCGGCGACCCCGGTGCGCGGACCGTTGCGCACCTGGTCGGAGGGGGCGGGGGTGCCGGTCAGTATCCGCAGCGGGGTCTCGCCGGTGGCGCACGCGTCCGTGCCGTCCAGGGCCCGGTCGACCCCCAGGGCGGTGGCCAGGCGGGCCGGTCCTTTGGCCAGTTCTCTGTCGTATCGGGCCGAAAGTCGACGTTTGCGGGCGAGTTCGGCGCCCTCGACGATCTCGCCGGCCCGGAGCAGGACCCCGCTCGCGGTGCCCTCGGGACCGCAGACGAGGTTCATGCAGAACCACATGCCGTAGGTGAAGTAGACGTACACATGTCCGGGCGGACCGAACATCACTTCGTTGCGGGGGGTACGGCCGCGATAGGCGTGCGAACCCGGGTCGTTCGGGCCGTCGTACGCCTCCACCTCCGTGAGGCGCATGGCGATCGTGCCGTCCGGGGTGGTGCGGACGAGGACGCGGCCGAGGAGGTCGGGGGCGACCTCCAGTACCGGGCGGTCGAAGAAGGCTCTGGGCAGTGGCGTACGGTCCGGGGACGCGATCATGGCGTCCGAGCCTAGTCCAGACCGATGACGCCAAGGGCTGGTCAAGGATTCGTCTGCTTGCCAGGGTGTGGGCCGGAACCGGTGGTGACCGGATCGCGTTTGTAGGGATCAAGGGTCCGTACGTACGTAGTAGGCAGTAGTAGAGGAGAGTCATGGGGTTCAAGAAGCTGCTCGCGAGCCTGGGGGCCGGCGGGGCGTCCGTCGAGACGGTGCTCACCGAGGTGAACGTCGTACCGGGCGGTGTCGTCCAGGGCGAGGTGCGGATCCAGGGCGGCTCGGTGGACCAGGAGATCCAGGGACTGTCCGTGGGGCTCCAGGCGCGGGTCGAGGTGGAGCGCGGCGACGAGGAGTACAAGCAGAACATCGGCTTCGGCAAGGCGCGGCTCGGCGGCGCCTTCGAGCTGCAGGCCGGGGCCGTGCACGCGGTGCCGTTCGGGCTGGAGATCCCGTGGGAGACGCCCGTCACCATGATCGACGGGCAGGCGCTGCGCGGGATGCACATCGGGGTGACCACGGAGCTGGAGATCGCGCGGGCCGTCGACTCCGGGGACCTGGACCCCATCAACGTGCATCCGCTGCCGGCGCAGAAGGCGATCCTGGACGCGTTCATCCAACTGGGCTTCCGGTTCCGGAACGCGGACCTGGAGAAGGGGCACATCCGGGGGTCGCGGCAGACGCTGCCGTTCTACCAGGAGGTCGAGTTCCACCCGCCGTCCCAGTACCGGGGGCTGAACCAGGTCGAGCTGAGCTTCGTGGCGGACGCGCACGCCATGGACGTCATCCTCGAAATGGACAAGAAGCCGGGGTTGTTCAGCGAGGGCAGTGACACCTTCCGGTCGTTCCAGGTGGGTCTGCACGACTTCCACGGGACCGACTGGGCGGCTTATCTCAACCAGTGGCTGTCCGAGGTCGGCAGCAAGCGCAACTGGTTCTAGGCTCAGGAGCTGCGGGTTCCGTAACGGGGTCCGTAATCGATCAGTATCGATCAGGAGGTACCGAGGTGACCGAGCTCAAGCGGCGGCCTCTCCCCCATGACTTCCATCCGCCCGTCCCGTCGTTCACGGTGACGAGCGAGGACATCGAGGAAGGGGCGACGCTCAAGGACGCTCAGGTCTACGACAAGGGCAACACCTCGCCGCAGCTGCGGTGGGAGGGCTTCCCGGCCGGGACCAAGAGCTTCGCCGTGACCTGCTACGACCCGGACGCCCCGACGGGCAGCGGGTTCTGGCACTGGGTCCTGTTCGACATCCCGGTCTCGGTGACCGAGCTGCCGGCGGGCGCGGGCGGCGGCAAGTTCGAGGGGCTGCCCGAGGGCGCGATTCAGGTGCGCAACGACTACGGGTCGAAGGACTTCGGGGGCGCCGCGCCGCCGCCCGGGGACGGGCCGCACCGGTACGTGTTCACGGTGTACGCGGTGGACCAGGAGAAGCTCGGTCCGGACGCCGACGTGTCGCCGGCCGTCGTCGGGTTCAACCTGCGGTTCCACGCGATCGCGCGGGCGCAGCTCATCGGGGAGTACGAGAACCCCGAGCAGGGCTGACGCAGCGCGCGAAATCAGCTGAGCGTTCATTGAACGTTTGCCCGTCTCTGGTCATGGAAGTGATCAGGGGCGGGCAGTTTTTATTGCGTTGTCCATCTCGGCGCGCCCGTCCAGAGTTGATCCAAGCCCGCCGGGGGTGGGCAGGTGCACATGGGAGGTGGGCTGGATGCGTGACACGCTGGTGCTGAACGCGAGCTTCGAGCCGCTGTCTACGGTGACGTTGAACCGCGCCGTCGTTCTGGTGCTCCAGGACAAGGCCGTCGTCGAGCAGGCCCACCCCGAGCTGCGCATGCGCGGTGCCGAGGTGGACATACCTGCGCCCCGGGTCATAAGGCTGTGCAGGTACGTGCGGGTGCCCTTTCGGAGACAGGCGCCGTGGTCGCGGCGGGGGGTGTTGGTCAGGGACCGGCACCGGTGCGCGTACTGCGGGAAGCGAGCGACGACCGTGGACCACGTGGTGCCGCGGGCTCAGGGGGGTGCCGACTCCTGGCTGAACACGGTGGCGTCGTGTGCGGAGGACAATCACCGGAAGGCGGACCGGACGCCGGAGCAGGCGGGTATGCCGTTGCTTCGGAAGCCGTTCGAGCCTTCGCCGCAGGATGCGATGCTGTTGTCGATGGGGGCCGAGGATCTGGCGGCGTTGCCCGAGTGGCTTTCGGGGGATGTGGCCGCCGCGTAGTCGTCTGTCCGGCCGGGGCCGTCCTGCGGCTGCGGCCGCGTTGTGGCTTGTCGCGCAGTTCCCCGCGCCCCCAGGACAGGGTGGGCGCGGGGAACGTTTGCATGTAGCCGGCCCTAGTCGATGTTCGGCTTCTCGCGGCGGTCCTGCTGGGACGGTACGTTGCCGCCGCCGTTGGAACCGCCGCCCAGGGAGCCGAAGTTGCCCATCGCGCCGGAGAGGCCCTTGAGGGCGTCGCCGATTTCGCTGGGGACGATCCAGAGCTTGTTGGCGTCGCCCTCGGCGATCTTCGGGAGCATCTGGAGGTACTGGTAGGAGAGCAGCTTCTGGTCCGGGTCGCCGGCGTGGATGGCCTCGAAGACCGTGCGGACCGCCTGGGCCTCGCCCTCGGCGCGCAGGGCCGCCGCCTTGGCCTCACCCTCGGCCCGCAGGATCTGGGACTGCTTCTCGCCCTCGGCGGTGAGGATCGCCGCCTGGCGGGTGCCTTCCGCGGTGAGGATCGCGGCGCGCTTGTCGCGGTCGGCTCGCATCTGCTTCTCCATCGAGTCCTGGATGGAGGTCGGCGGCTCGATCGCCTTGAGTTCGACGCGGTTGACGCGGATGCCCCACTTGCCGGTGGCCTCGTCGAGGACGCCGCGCAGGGCCGCGTTGATCTCCTCGCGGGAGGTGAGGGTGCGCTCCAGGTCCATGCCGCCGATGATGTTGCGGAGCGTGGTGACCGTGAGCTGCTCGATGGCCTGGATGTAGCTGGCGACCTCGTAGGTGGCCGCGCGGGCGTCCGTGACCTGGTAGTAGATGACGGTGTCGATGTTCACGACCAGGTTGTCCTGGGTGATCACCGGCTGGGGCGGGAACGGAACGACCTGTTCACGCAGGTCGATGCGGTTGCGGATGGTGTCGATGAACGGGACCACGATGTTGAGGCCCGCGTTCAGGGTCCGTGTGTAGCGGCCGAAGCGCTCGACGATGGCGGCGCTCGCCTGCGGGATGACTTGGATCGTCTTGATCAGGGCGATGAAGACCAACACCACCAGAATGACCAGGACGATGATGACCGGTTCCATCGTCGCTCCCCGTACCCTTCTCCGCCTCGGCGCTTCGGCAGATCTTATGGTTGTTGAAGATCTTGCTGGATGAGTCTGACAGACGCACGCGCAACTCGGGGACTCTTCTGTTCAGTTGAGTCTTACGAGGTCAGATGACGATCGCGGTGGCCCCCTCGATCTCCACGACGTCGACTTCCTGACCCACTTCGTAGGCACGGTCCGGGTCGAGGGCGCGCGCCGACCAGATCTCGCCGGCGAGCTTGATCCGTCCGTCCGCGCCGCCGTCGACGCGTTCGAGTACGACGGCCTGTCTGCCCTTCAACGCGTCGACGCCGGTGGCCAGTTGCGGGCGCTGGGCGGCGTGCCGGTTGGCGATGGGCCGTACCACGGCGATCAGTGCGACCGAGACGACGACGAAGACGAGCACCTGGATGACGGTGCCCGCGCCCAGTCCGGCGGTACCGGCTGCGGCCACGGCGCCGGCCGCGAACATGCCGAACTCCGGCATCGCGGTCACCACGAGCGGAATTCCGAGCGCCGCCGCGACGACGAGCCACCACACCCATGCGTCGATGCTGTTCACACCGTCATGGTAGGGCCGGGGGTGCCGACCACGACAGGGTGCTTTGCCGGGTAAGGGCTCGTCAGATCCGTTCAGGACAGGGGCAGTCCGTGGGCGGTCCAGCGCTCGCCGAGCTGTTCGACGACGAGCGGGAGGCCGAAGCAGAGGGAGAGGTTGCGGGAGGTGAGTTCGAGCTCCAGCGGGCCGGCGGTGAGGACCTTGCCCTGGCGGATCATGAGGACGTGGGTGAAGCCGGGGGCGATCTCCTCGACATGGTGGGTGACCATGATCATGGAGGGGGCGATCGGGTCGCGGGCGAGCCGGCCGAGGCGGCGGACCAGGTCCTCGCGGCCGCCGAGGTCGAGTCCGGCGGCGGGTTCGTCGAGGAGGAGGAGCTCGGGGTCGGTCATCAGGGCGCGGGCGATCAGGGTGCGCTTGCGCTCGCCCTCGGAGAGGGTGCCGAACTTCCGGTCCACGTAGTCGGTCATGCCGAGGCGGTCCAGGAAGGCGCGGGCGCGCTGCTCGTCGACCTCGTCGTACTCCTCCTGCCAGTGGGCGGTCATGCCGTAGGCGGCGGTGAGCACGGTCTCCAGGACGGTCTGGCGCTTGGGGAGCTTGTCGGCCATGGCGACGCCGGCCATGCCGATGCGCGGGCGCAGGTCGAAGACGTCGACCCTGCCGAGGGTGTCGCCGAGGATGGTGGCGGTGCCCTTGCTGGGGAAGAGGTAGCTGGACGCGACGTTGAGGAGGGTGGTCTTGCCGGCGCCGTTGGGGCCGAGGATGACCCAGCGCTCGCCCTCCTTCACCGACCAGGAGACCTGGTCCACCAGAGCCCGGCCCTCCCGGACCACGGATACGTCCTGAAGCTCCAGAACATCGCTCATGAGCGCGTTGTCTCCCCTTGCAGTGTCGCCGTTCTCGGCGGTCGCGTACGCCTGTGGCCCGGGCGGCGGCGCCGGTGGGCGCGGCCCTCATGAAATCTACGCCACGAGTGCGCCGCTCCATTCCATCGGTCCTGTCCTTAGGGTGGGGGCATGCTCTCGGAACCGCGTTCAGGACGCCTCGCCGCTTGGGGAAATGCCCTTTTGGCCGGACTTGTCTCTCCGGACGACGCCGTGCTCGCCATCGTCGGCGAGGACGCGGTGCACCGGGTGGAGGGGCTGCCCGGTGAGTCCGCTCCGGTCGGGCTCACGCTGGCGCTGGGGCGGCTGCGGGCACTGGGGGCGGCCGGGCTGCGGGTCGCGCTGCCGGCGTCGGGGCATCCGCTGGGGTTGAGCGGGCCGCCGGAGTTCAACGCGCGCGCTCTGGAGGCCGGGGAGGCGGTGGTCTGTCACGGCGCCGCGTTCGGTCTGGTGCCGGAGGTGGACGAGGCCGGGCCGGCCGGCGACGTGCACGTCGAGGTGGTCTGGCACGTGCTGCCGGTGCGGGAGGCCCCGCCGGCCGACGTGCCGTCACTGGGTGAGGCGGAACGCGAGCTGGCGGAGGCGCTGCGGGACGCGACCGACGTGCTGTCGAAGCTGGACGTCGCGGGGTCGGGACCGGTGGCGGAGGCGGCGATCGACGCGTACCGGGCGCGCGCGGAGCGGGGCCGGGAGGTGCTGGCCCCGGGGTATCCGCCGCGGGCGGTGCGGGTGCTGGAGCTGGCGCAGCGGGTCGGGCTGCTGGTCTCGCTCGCGTACGACCACGGGCACGGCGGGGCGGTCAGCGCGTCGGAGATGGCGGCGCGGTCGCTGGCGCTGCGCCCGGTGGAGCGGACGGCCCGGCGCGCACAGGTCGCGGCGTACAACTCCGTCGTGGAGGAGCGTGAGCGAGGGCGCTGAGCGCTCCGCTGGAGGTGCCGCAGACGTCGTCGGTCGTCCGCGGCGCCGTCGTGGCTTGTCGCGCAGTTCCTCCCCGGCCTCGGCCGGGGGTACCCCCAGCGCCCCTTTCGGGGCGGACAAGCCGACCGGCCTTCCGGGGGCGCCCGGAAGGCCGGAGGTCGATGCCGCGGTGCGGCGCGGTCTCAGTGGTTGAGGCCGAGGTTGCCGAAGGCGGGGTTCAGCACGCCGATGACGTTGACGCTGTTGCCGACGACGTTGACGGGGATGTGCACCGGGGCCTGGATGACGTTGCCGGAGACGACGCCGGGAGAGCCCTGGGCGCGGCCGTCGGCGTGGGAGCCGCCGGTGTGGGCCGAGGCCATCCCCGCGCCCGCGGCCACGATCCCGCCGGCCACCATCGTCACGGCCGCTGCCTTCTTCAGGTTCTTCACTTCTTGAGCCCTCCTTGGCGATCGCCGCGGCGGTCGCCGCGGCACGCACTGAAGAACGGCGGCGGCCGGGCCGAGGATGCGCCGTACGGGTGACATTCCCACGACGGTATGAATCTCAGCCCGTAGGACGACCCTCCAGGTCGCCGTCGGTGAGGCGTTGCGGAGGGCGTTTCAGCCGGTCACGCCATGGCGAACGGCCCACAGGGCGGCCTGGGTGCGATCGGCGAGGTCGAGTTTCATCAGGATGTTCGAGACGTGCGTCTTGACGGTCTTCTCGGACAGCACCAGGGCACGTGCTATCTCCCGGTTGGAGCGTCCGTCGGCGATCAGCCCCAGTACCTCGCGCTCCCGCTCGGTGAGCGAGCCGCCCCTGCCCTGGCCGGAGTTGGCCTCCTCCTGGGTGAGTAGGGCGCCGGCCACCTCGGGCTGGAGCAGGACGTGCCCGGCGTGCACCGAGCGGATGGCGGTGGCGAGCGCGTCGGGATCGACGTCCTTGTAGACGTATCCGGCGGCGCCCGCGCGCAGGGCCGGGACCACCGTGCGCTGTTCGGTGAAGCTGGTGACGATCAGCACGCGCGCGGGGTTGTCGAGTTCGCGGAGCCTGCGCAGCGCTGCCACGCCGTCCAGGCCGGGCATCTTGACGTCCATGAGGACGACGTCGGGCGTCAGCTCCTGGGCGCGCTCGACGCCCTCGGCGCCGTCGGCGGCCTCGCCGACGACCTCGATGTCGTCCTGGACCTCCAGGAAGGTGCGCAGGCCCCGGCGGACGACCTGGTGGTCGTCGACCAGCAGCACCCGGATCGCGTCAGCCACCGGGGACCTCCATCTCGATCGTGGTGCCCTTGCCGGGCGCCGATTCCACGGTCAGCGTGCCGCCGACGCCGCTCGCCCGGTCCCGCATGGAGACCAGGCCGAGGTGGCGTCCGGCGCGCCGGGTGACGTGCGGGTCGAAGCCGCTGCCGTCGTCGGTGACCCGCAGGACGGCGCCGCCGCCGCGTCGGTTCACCGTCACGTCGACGTTCTCGGCCCCGGAGTGTCTGAGCGCGTTGTGCAGGGCCTCCTGGGCCACCCGGAGCAGGGCCTCCTCCTGGGCAGCGGGCAGGGCGCGGAATCCGGCGGCGGCGAAGCTCACGCGCGCGGTGTGGGCGCGGTCGAGGACCTGGACCTGGGTGCGCAGGGTGGCGAGCAGGCCGTCCTCGTCGAGGGCGGCGGGGCGCAGCTCGACGACGGCGGCGCGCAGCTCGTCGATGGCCTCGGCGGCGAGCACGGCGACCTGCTGCAGCTCGCCCTTGGCGCGGGAGGGGTCGCGGTCGACCAGGGCGGCGGCGGCCTGGGCGGTCAGGCGGAGCGAGAAGAGCTTCTGGCTCACCGCGTCGTGCAGCTCGTGGGCGAGCCGGGAGCGTTCCTCGGCGATGGTCAGCTCACGGCTGCGCTCGTAGAGGCGGGCGTTGGTGAGGGCGATGGCCGCGTGCTGGGCGAGGATGGAGAGCAGTTCCTCGTCCTCGGTGGTGAAGCCGCAGCCGCCCTCGGGCTTCGGACAGTTCTTGTTCGCGAGGAACAGTGCGCCGATGACCTCGTCGCCGTCCCGGATCGGCAGGCCCAGGAAGTCGGACATGTCGGGGTGGGCCGCGGGCCAGCCCTCGAAGCGGGGGTCCGTGCGGACGTCGGCCAGCCGCTCGACCTTCGCCTCATGCAGCATCGCCGCGAGGATGCCGTGCTGGCGCGGGAGCGGGCCGATGGCCTTCCACTGGGCGTCGGTGACGCCGTCGACGACGAACTGGGCGAAGCCGCCGTGGTCGTCGGGCACCCCCAGCGCGGCGTACTGGGCGTCGAGCAGCTCGCGGGCGGAGGCGACGATCGTCTTGAGGACGTCACGCACCTCCAGATGCCTGCTCATCGCCAGCAGCGCGGAGCTCACCGCCGCCAGACCGGACCGGGGACCTTGACTCATGTCCTCACGGTACCGGCGGGGTCCGACAGCGCGGATCGGACCGACGGCTGCCGGACCCGGGCCGCCGGCCGTAGGCCCGGGGACCTAGGGCCCCGGTCCCGGACCGGCGGCTTAGTCCGAAGGGCCCCGCCCGGTTGCGCCCCGCGTCCGAGGCGGCCGACGCGGTCCGGTTCCTACGTTGGGATCACCGCCGACGCGGGCGGACGGAGCCGAGGGGACGGGTGTCATGCCGGTAGCGATCATCACGGGGGCCTCGAAGGGGCTGGGGCGGGCGCTGGCCGAGGCGCTGGCCGCGCGCGGCTGGGATCTGGTGCTGGACGCCAGAGGGGCCGGGCTGCTGAAGGAGACGGCGGACGTCGTCGCGGGGCACGGGGCACGGGTGACGGCGCTGCCCGGCGATGTCACGGACGCCGGGCACCGGGCCGGCCTGGTGGCCGCCGCGCGGGAGCTGGGCGGGGTGGACCTGCTGGTGAGCAACGCCAGCGCGCTGGGCGCCGAGCCGCTGGTGCGTCTGGACGAGCTGCCTCTGGCGGGACTGCGCCGGGCGCTGGAGGTGAACGTGGTGGCCGCGCTGGGGCTGGTCCGGGAGGCGCTGCCGCTGCTGCGGGAGTCGGCGGCGGGCGCGGTGGTCACCGTCAGCTCGGACGCCGGCGCCGAGGCGTACGGGACCTGGGGCGGTTACGGCGCCTCGAAGGCGGCCCTGGACCAGCTGGCGGCCGTGCTCGGCGTGGAGGAGCCGGGGCTGCGGGTGTGGGCGGTGGATCCCGGGGACATGGCGACCGCGCTGTACGTGGCGGCAGTACCGGACGACGACGATCCGCGGCCGGCACCGGAGTCGGTCGTCCCCGCCTTCCTGCGGCTCCTGGAAGAGCGGCCGGCGAGCGGCCGGTACGCGGCTCCGGCCCTGGTGGAGGGGCGATGACGACGGTGGTGCGGGTGCCCGAGGAGCTGTCCGCGCGGGTGCCGGCCGAACAGCGCGGGCCGGGTCTGGAGCGGGACGCCGTACGGCTGCTGGTGTCGCGCGGGACGGCGGTGTCGCATCACGCCTTCGCCGAGCTGCCGTGCCTGCTGCGGGCCGGGGACCTGCTGGTGGTGAACACGTCGCCGACGCTGGCGGCGGCCGTGGACGGCCGGGTCGGGCACGCGCGCGTGGTGGTGCACTTCTCCACTCGCGGGGACGACGGGCGGTGGGCGGTCGAGCTGCGGGAGCCGGACGGCAGGGGGACCACGCGCGCGCGGGCGGGTACGCGCGCGGGGACTGAGGTGCGGCTGCCCGGGGGTGGCCGGCTGTTCCTGGAGGAGCCGCTGAGCGCGCGGGGGGAGCGGCTGTGGTGGGCGCGGGCCGCCGCGGACGTGCGTGGGGTGCTGCGGGAGCACGGGCGTCCCATCCGTTACTCCTATACGGAGCGGGACCAGCCGTTGTCCGCGTACCAGACGGTGTTCGCGCTGCCGACGGCGGACGGGGCGGGGAGCGCGGAGATGCCGAGTGCGGCCCGGCCCTTCACCGCGCGGCTGGTGGCGGAGCTGGTGAGCCGCGGGGTGCAGTTCGCGCCGGTCACGCTGCACACGGGGGTGTCGTCGGGGGAGGCGCACGAGCCGCCGTACGCGGAGCGTTTCGCCGTGCCGGAGACGTCGGCGCGGCTGATCGGCAACGTGAGGGCCGCAGGAGGCAGGGTGATCGCGGTGGGGACGACCGCGGTGCGGGCCGTGGAGTCGGCCGCCGGGCGCGACGGGGTGGTGCGGGCGGCCGCGGGGTGGACGGAGCTCGTGGTGACGCCGGAGCGCGGGGTGCGGGTGGTGGACGGGCTGCTGACCGGGCTGCACGAGCCGGAGGCCTCGCATCTGCTGATGCTGGAGGCGGTCGCCGGGCGGCCCGCGGTCGACCGCAGCTACGAGGAGGCGCTGCGCGGTCTCTACCTGTGGCACGAGTTCGGCGACGTGCACCTCATCCTGCCGGAGGAGGCCCCTCACACAGAGGATTGCGTCAGCAACTCCGGGTGAGATTGATGTACGAACGATGTGAGGCCGCACATAGGGCGCACATCACGTACGAACGGACATAGGAGATAAAGAGTCACGGCGCGAACGGGGCAGACGTTCTAATCTGTCCCTATTTGTCCCTCTGGGCTCCACTACCCCACTTCGTACGTCACACCTTTGCCACGGCATTTTGCGGCCGCTAAGAATGGCTGCCGTCGCTCAGCACCCCGGGTTCCCCCGGCGGTGTTCGTGCGGGAGGAGCCGGTCTCCCCCGCGGACAACGAGCGACTCCGCGCTATCCGAAGAGGTCCACAGCTATGCCCAAGCACGCCCACAGTCCCACGCTGACCAAGCACCACAAGATCGCGCTCGCCGGTGTCGCCACGCTCGGCGCCGCCGCCCTCGCCTTCTCGGCCGTGCCCAGCAGCGCCGAGACCGCCGCGACTGTGTCTCCCCAGGCCGCGGCCCAGGTGGCGTACAGCACGCAGCAGATCAAGGACGTCAAGGGCGCGGTCACCGACCGGCTCGCGACCCAGCACCTCAAGGTCGAGGCGATCGCCGCCAAGAAGGCGCCCTCGGCCCACGCCAAGCACGTGGCCCACGTCAAGAAGGTCCACGCGGCCCACACCGCGCACCTCAAGAAGGTCCACGCCGCGAAGGCCAAAGCGACTCACACCGCCCACGTGAAGCACGTCGAGGCCGCCGCCGGCAAGGCCGCCCACGCCGCCCACGTGAAGCACCTCGCCAAGCAGGCCGCGAGCCGGTCCGCGCAGCGCCCGCAGCTCCAGCCGGTCGCCACGTCCTACGGCAACAACCTCGACGGCTGGATCCGCCAGTCCCTGGACATCATGCACTCCAAGGGCATCCCGGGCTCCTACAACGGCCTGTACCGCAACATCATGCGGGAGTCCTCCGGCAACCCCAACGCCATCAACAACTGGGACATCAACGCCATCAACGGCATCCCCTCCAAGGGTCTGCTCCAGGTCATCCCGCCGACCTTCGCCGCCTACCACGTGGCCGGCACCTCGTGGAACATCTACGACCCGGTCGCCAACATCACGGCCGCCTGCAACTACGCCGCCCACCGGTACGGCTCGATGGACAACGTCAACAGCGCGTACTGAGGCCTGCGCGGACCTCTTCACGCACATGCCGAAGGGCGGCACCCCACTGCGGGGTGCCGCCCTTCGGGCGTCCTACGGGCACCGGTGTGCTACTTCCGCATGACCTCGGGCTCGTGGCGGCGCAGGAAGCGGGCCACGAGGAAGGCGCAGACCACACCGAGGGCGATCAGCGCGACCATGTCCAGGGTCCACGCGCCGGCGGTGTGCGCCCACAGCGGGTCGTCGGGCTTGCCCTTGCCGGGCGGGGCGATCCCGTTGAAGTCCAGGGTGGCGCCCGCGGCGGCGACGGCCCAGCGCGACGGCATCAGGTACGAGAACTGGTTGACGCCGACCGTGCCGTTCAGCGCGAACAGGCAGCCGGTGAAGACGACCTGGATGATCGCGAACATGACCAGCAGCGGCATGGTCTTCTCGGAGGTCTTCACCAGGGCGGACATGACCAGGCCGAACATCATCGAGGTGAATCCGAGCGCCATGACCGGCAGGCAGAGCTCCAGGAGCGTCAGGTGGCCGAAGACCACCCCCTCCTCCGGGATCTTCCGGCTGGCGAAGCCGATGACGCCGACCAGCAGGCCCTGCAGGACCGTGACGATGCCGAGCACGAAGACCTTGGACATCAGGTACGCGGAGCGGGACAGGCCGGTCGCGCGCTCCCGCTCGTAGATGACCCGTTCCTTGATCAGCTCACGGACCGAGTTCGCGGCACCGGCGAAGCAGGCACCCACCGCGAGGATCAGCAGCACCGTGGTGGCCGTGCCGTTCGGGACGGGCTGCCTGGTCGCCGGATTGATCTCCGTGTTGACCAGCAGGTCCTTGCCCGCGTCGATGAGCAGGCTCACCGAGCCGAGGACCAGCGGCAGGACGACCGTCAGGATCAGGAAGCCCTTGTCGGAGGCGATCACCGACACGTACCGACGCACGAGGGTGGCGAACTGCGACAGCCAGCCCTGCGGCTTCGGCGGCTTCATCACCTGCATCGGCGGCATCTGCACCGACTGCGGTGCGATGGCGTCGATGTCGGCGGCGTACATCTGGTAGTGCTGCGAGCCCTTCCAGCGGCCCGCCCAGTCGTAGTCGCGGTAGTTCTCGAAGGCGGAGAAGACGTCGGCCCAGGTGTCGTAGCCGAAGAAGTTCAGCGCCTCCTCCGGCGGGCCGAAGTAGGCGACGGAGCCGCCCGGCGCCATCACCAGGAGCTTGTCGCACAGCGCCAGCTCGGCCACCGAGTGGGTGACGACGAGGACCGTGCGGCCGTCGTCGGCGAGGCCGCGCAGCAGCTGCATGACATCGCGGTCCATGCCGGGGTCGAGGCCGGAGGTGGGCTCGTCGAGGAAGATCAGTGACGGCTTGGTGAGCAGCTCGAGGGCCACCGACACGCGCTTGCGCTGGCCGCCGGAGAGCGAGGTGACCTTCTTCTCCTTGTGGACGTCGAGCTTCAGCTCGCGCAGCACCTCGTCGATGCGGGCCTCGCGCTCCTCGGCCGTGGTGTCGGCCGGGAAGCGGAGCTTGGCCGCGTACTTGAGGGCCTTCTTGACCGTCAGCTCCTTGTGCAGGATGTCGTCCTGCGGGACCAGACCGATGCGCTGGCGCAGTTCGGCGAACTGCTTGTACAGGTTGCGGTTGTCGTACAGGACCTCGCCCTCGTTGGCGGGGCGGTAGCCGGTGAGCGCCTTGAGCAGGGTCGACTTGCCGGATCCCGACGGGCCGATGACCGCGATCACGGACTTCTCCGGGACGCCGAAGGAGACGTCCTTGAGGATCTGCTTGCCGCCGTCGACCGTGACGGTCAGGTGACGTGCGGAGAAGGAGACCTCACCGGTGTCGACGAACTCCTCCAGCCGGTCGCCGACGATCCGGAAGGTGGAGTGGCCGACGCCCACGATGTCGTCCGCGTCGAGCAGCGCGCTGCCGCCCTTGGCGATCGGCATGCCGTTGACGTACGTGCCGTTGTGCGAGCCGAGGTCGCGGATCTCCATACGGCCGTCGGGCATGGAGTGGAACTCGGCGTGGTGCCGCGAGACCTGCAGGTCGGAGACGACCAGTTCGTTGTCCAGGGCACGGCCGATGCGCATCACGCGGCCGATGGAGAACTGGTGGAACGTGGTCGGGCTGCGGTCGCCGTAGACCGGCGGCGCCCCCGCGCCACCGCCGGAGGCCATGGCCGGCGCGCCCTGCTGCTGCGGGATCGCCGACGGGGCCTGCTGCCAGCCCTGTTGCGGAGCCGGCTGCTGCACGGCCGACGGCTGCGGAGCAGGTGGCTGGGACCAGCCCGCACCGCCCGCGCCCTGGGCGGCGAACGGCTGCTGCCGGGGCTGCGGTCGGGCGACGGCGGCGGCGCCGGACAGGCTCAGGCGCGGTCCGTCGTTCGCGTTGCCGAGATGGACGGCCGAGCCCGGGCCGATCTCCGAGCGCTGGACCCGGCTGCTCTGCACGAAGGTGCCGTTGGTACTGCCGTGGTCCTCGATGACCCAACTGCGGCCGTCGAAGCTGATCGTGGCGTGCCGCCAGGAGACCCTGGCGTCGTCGAACACGATGTCCCCCTGCGGATCTCGTCCGAGGGTGTATGACCTGGACGGATCGAGCGTCCAGGTGCGTCCGTCTGATTCCAGTACGAGTTCCGGCACTCCAAGCCCCATGAGTAGTCCCCCGAGTTACCCCCATCACAGGGAGTCTAGGGATGTCGAACATCGTCGGGAACTATTTCAGGCTCGGCCCTCTGACCGAAAGCCGGGCCTTGTGGAGGCCGCGTACGAGCGCTTCAACTCTTTCCGTTGACGGGGTTGAAACCGGGCCGGAGAGTGGTAATCCACGCGAGGGGGACAAGCGCGGCGGAGTGGTCCGGCGCGGTTGCGGATCGGGGGGCCTGTCATGAGTGCTGGTGCGTCCGGTACGGGAGTCGAACACGGGCGGCACGGCGGGCGGCTGCCGTGGGCCGACATCGTGCTGTCCTCGACAGCCGCCGTGAGCTGGGCGTTGATCGGTATGGCGGGTACGGCGGCGCTGGGCCTGCATCTGCTGAGGGCCGACGCGGCGGGCTCACTGGGCCCGATGACCGCGGCCGTTGTGGCGCTCGGGGCGGGTGGTTCGGTCACCCCGGACGGAGATCTGTCCGCTTTCGGCCTGAAGGGAGCGGAGGCCACCACGGCCATCGAGATCACGCCACTGGGGGTGAGCCTGGTCGGTGCGCTCCTTCTGTCCTGGTTCTTCTTACGGTCCCTGCGCACGGCCGGAGTTGTGATCTCCCCGGCCGAACTGCTGGCCCGCGCGGGCTCGGTGGTGGTGCTGTTCGTGGCGGTCCTGGGCGGACTGGCCTGGGCGGGACACTCCGTCGTGACGATCGACGGCGGTGCGCTCGGCCTGGACAGGCTGACGGGCGGCGGCAGCGGCAGCGGCAGCGGCAGCGGCAGCGGCAGCGGCAGCGGCAGCGGGCTGAAGATCCCCGGGATCGGTGACATCGGCGGGCTGCTGCCGGACCGCCTCGGCGACCTCGTGCACGCGAACGCGGCGGTCGGCTTCAGCGTGGACACGACGGCGACCCTGCTCGGCGGCCTCGGCTGGTCGGTCGGCGTCCTGCTGATCGCTCTGCTGGCCTCGCGCCGCACTCCCCTGCCACCCGGCTGGGCGGCGGTGCACCGGGTGGTACGGCCGGCGGCCTCGGCGCTGGTGACGGTCCTGCTGGTGGCCGTGGCGGCCGGCTGGGCGGCGGCGGCCTACGCGGCGATCGGCGATCCGCACCCGGCCCGGATCATGGGCGCGGCCCTGCTCGGCGCCCCGAACGGCGTCTGGCTCGGCATCCCGATCGGGCTCTTCGTCCCCTTCGACGGCCGGGCCACGGGTGTCCTGACCATGTTCCTGCCGCACCCCCTGGACGAGCTCCTGAACTCCGGGTCCGACCGGTCGGTGACGCTCGGCCACCTGGCCGGCCTGGACGGGCGGGTGTGGCTGCTGGGGGTCGCGTCGGCCCTGCTCATGCTGCTGGCCGGGGTGTTCACGGCGGTCCGGACGCCGGCGGGGCGGACCGCGGCCGGCTTCGCCGGGCGGTGTGCCGTGCGGCTGGGGATCGCCACCGCGCTCGCGCTTCCCCTGCTGGCCTGGCTGACGGACGTGTCGGTGGACGCCTCGCTGTCGGTGCTGGGGTTCGACGCGTTCGGCGCGGGGATCCGGCTGCACGGGGAGCTGGGCATGGCGCTGCTGCTGGGTGCGGCCTGGGGTGCGGCGGCGGGAGCCCTGGGGGCGCTGCTGGCGTGGGTGACCGGGGCGGCGGGGTCCCGGACGGCGCCGCTGGCACTGGGTGACGGCACGGCGGGCGGCGGGCCCGCTCACGCGGGGGCCGACCGGGCCCCGGGGCTCGTCGGGAGCGCGGCGGCGGGGCCGTACGCACCGGGTACGCCGTACCGGCCGCCGAATCCGAACACGAACCCCTATCTCCGGGTGCCGGAGGAGCTGCGGGAGACCGGGGGCGCCCGAGGAGCGCGGCCCCGCGGCGCAGCGGGGGCGGGGACGGCGCCGCCGGGCGGATCCCCGGTCCCGGGCCGTCGTGCGCCGGGCGCACCGCCCCCGGCGGACGACGGTCGCCGGGCGCCGGAGGGCGGCCGCGCGGGCGGTGGCCCCTCCGATGTACCGCCACCCGGCCCGGGCGATGTGTACGGCGCCCCCACCGTGGCGCGCCCCCTCGATCCGCCGCCCCGCTCCGCACGGCCCCGGCCGGGAACGCGGCGGCCCGACGGGCCCCAGAACGGTCCGGGCGCCGGGCCACCGCCGCCGCCCCCTCCCCCGCCACCGCCGCCGCCTGGACGGCCCCGGAGATGAGGCCGGGCGCGCGGTTCGCGTCCTCCGCACGGATCACGGCATGTTCGTGCGGATCACGGCAGGTCCGCCGTGTGCGTGTCTCGGCGCCTGCCGTGCCCGGAGGTCCGGCGGGGTACACCCCGGCCCGGGCCGCCGGCATCGCGCGCACGTGCGCTCGTAGGGCGGCGGCAAGGCGTCCGACACCGGCCCGACATCTATTGTTCCGTGTCCGTCAGGCGGACCACCTGCGCCGCAGGCACTGGGTGCCGGTTACCTTGGTTACACCATGAGCGATCCGCAGACCTCCGAGGTCCCCACTCTCCTCGTCAAGATTTTCGGCAAGGACAGGCCGGGCATCACGGCCGGCCTCTTCGACACTCTTGCCGCCTACATGGTCGACGTGGTCGACATCGAGCAGGTCGTCACGCGTGGCCGCCTGGTGCTGTGCACGCTCGTGACCCAGCCCCCGGCGGGGCTGGAAGGCGACCTCAGGGCGACCGTGCACAGCTGGGCCGAGTCGATGAAGATGCAGGCGGAGATCATCTCCGGCCACGGCGACAACCGCCCGCGCGGCCTCGGCCGTTCCCTGGTGACCGTCCTCGGCCACCCGCTGACCGCCGAGTCGACGGCCGCCATCGCCGCCCGGATCGCCAAGACCGGCGGCAACATCGACCGTATCTTCCGGCTCGCCAAGTACCCGGTGACCGCGGTCGAGTTCGCGGTGTCCGGCGTGGAGACCGCACCGCTGCGCACCGCCCTGGCCTCCGACGCGGCCGAGCTGGGCGTGGACATCGCGGTGGTCTCGGCGGGCCTGCACCGGCGGGCCCAGCGGCTGGTGGTCATGGACGTGGACTCGACGCTGATCCAGGACGAGGTGATCGAGCTCTTCGCGGCGCACGCCGGCTGCGAGGACCAGGTCGCCGCGGTGACGGCGGCCGCGATGCGCGGCGAGCTGGATTTCGAGCAGTCGCTGCACGCGCGCGTGGCCCTGCTGAAGGGGCTGGACGAGTCGGTCGTGCAGAAGGTGCGCGCGGAGGTGCGGCTGACGCCGGGCGCCCGGACCCTGATCCGTACGCTGAAGCGGCTCGGCTACCAAGTCGGCGTTGTGTCGGGCGGTTTCACCCAGGTCACCGACGACCTGAAGGAGCGGCTGGGGCTGGACTTCGCCCAGGCCAACACGCTGGAGATCGTCGACGGGAAGCTGACCGGCCGGGTGACCGGCGAGATCGTGGACCGGGCGGGCAAGGCGCGGCTGCTGCGCCGGTTCGCCGCCGAGGCGGGCGTGCCGCTGGTGCAGACGGTGGCCGTCGGTGACGGGGCCAACGACCTCGACATGCTGAACACGGCCGGTCTCGGGGTCGCCTTCAACGCCAAGCCGGTGGTCCGCGAGGCCGCGCACACGGCGGTGAACTTCCCGTTCCTGGACACGGTCCTGTATCTGCTGGGCGTCACCCGCGAAGAGGTCGAGGCGGCGGACACCCACGACGAGAGCTGAGCGCCGTCCGGCCGGTCCGGACACGCGGGCCCGGCACCGGTCTCCACGGTGCCGGGCCCGCGTCGTGTCACGTCAGGGGCGGTGCGGTGGTCCCACGTCTCACTCGGACGGCGCCCAGTAGTCCGCGAGCGCGGCCGCACCGGGCTCCAGGGCCTTCCAGGAGCCCTCGTGCGTCAGGACCGCGAAGGCGGCGGCGGGGAAGCCCCGGCGGTCCATCCGCTCACGGGCCTCGGTGTCCGCGCTGCCGGCGAGAATCTCGGCCAGGCCGTGCACGCCGGGGTTGTGGCCGATGAGGATCACGGTCTGCACGTCGTCGGGCACCTCGTTGAGCACGGCGATCAGCTCACCGGGCGAGGCCTCGTACACCCGCTCCTCGTAGACGGTTTTCGGCCGGTGCGCGAGCTCGTGTACGGCGAGCTTCCAGGTCTCCCGGGTACGCACGGAGGTGGAGCACAGTGCCAGGTCGAAGGTGATGCCGCTGTCCGCGAGCTTGCGTCCGGCGACGGCGGCGTCCATTCGGCCCCGCTCAGCGAGCGGTCGCTCGTGATCGGTCACCTGTGGCCAGTCGGCTTTCGCATGGCGGAAGAGGACAATCCTGCGGGGATCTGCGACGCTCATGGCACCCAGCTTCGCATGAAACAGGCCATCGGGCGCAGGGAGTTGACATGCGCGTTCGCCCGGTCCGCGGGTGCCGCGCCGACCACAGGGCCTAACGGGAGACCATCTGCTGGACGCGCGCGAAGAGGTGGGTGACGGCGGGCTCCCCGCCGGCCGCGTGGGCGTCCGCCGGGTTGAGTATCAGCATCAGCAGGGCGACGAAGGCGAGCGCGGGAAGGGCGAGCGCCCACCAGGGGAGCCGGATGTCGACGCTGCCCGGGGTCGCCGGGTGGGACCGGGTGTGCGTGGGGGCCGGCATGGTCGCCTCCGTTGGCTCCGGGGTCTGTCGGCCGCCCTCGCGGCCACACCTCGAAACTACGGAATCCGCGGTCGCCGCCCCATCCGGTGACCCACCCACTTGACCCTGACCCTCACCCCCTAGGGGATGGTGGTGCTAGCCCCACCACCGGCCGCGGGGGCGGTGGCCGGCCGTGGTCAGGGGGACGCGAGGGTCGCGATGACGGCGATGACGACGAAGATGGCGAAGAACGAGCCGAAGACGATCAGCATCTTCTTCTGACCGTTCTGGGGGTTCGGGTCGAGCACTGGCATGGGGCCAGTCTGGCACCCCCGGGGGGTGACCGCCCGCGCGGGGTGGCCGCGACACGGCCGGCACAGTCCGACAACGACCCACGAGGGTCACCGGGGGCGGCGGGAGTCGGTGGGGGCCGGGTGCGGGATCAGGCGGCCGCGGCCGCCTCCTCCTCCACGATGCGGTCGCGGCCCGCCAGGACGCCGACGGCCATCTGCGGGATCATGAGGCCGACCATGAGGGCGATCGGCAGGCCCCAGCCGCCGCTGTGCTGGTAGAGCACGCCCACCAGCAGCGGGCCGGGGATGGAGATCAGGTAGCCGGTGCTCTGGGCGAAGGCGGAGAGCTGGGCGACGCCTGCGCCGGTCCTGGCCCGCATCCCGACCATGGTGAGGGCCAGCGGGAAGGCGCAGTTCGAGATGCCCAGCAGGACGGCCCAGGCCCAGGCGCCGCCGGCGGGCGCGAGGTACAGGCCGGCGTATCCGGCGAGGCCGCAGACGCCGAGCGCGATCACGATCGGGCCCTGGTGCGGCAGCCGGGTGGCCACGCGCGGGATGACGAAGGCCAGCGGTACGCCCATCACCATGGTGACGGCCAGCAGCAGTCCGGCGGTGCCCGCGGAGACCCCGGCGTCCCGGAAGATCTGCGCCATCCAGCCCATCGTGATGTAGGCGGCCGTGGCCTGGAGCCCGAAGAAGACGGCGAGCGCCCAGGCGGTACGGCTGCGGGTGATCCGCAGCGCGGGCTGCTGCCGCTCCGCACGCGCGCGTGCCTCGGCCTCGGGGGCCGGTGCCGTTCCGCGGTCGCGTACCAGCGGGACCCACGGCAGCACCGCGACGGCCGCGAGCGCGGCCCAGACCGCGAGCCCGGTCTGCCAGCTGCCGCCGAGGGCGTCGGTCAGGGGCACGGTCACCGCGGCGGCCACCGAGGTGCCGGCGGCGAGGGCCATCGAGTAGAGACCGGTCATGGAGCCGACCCGGTCGGGGAACCAGCGCTTGACGATGACCGGCATCAGCACGTTGCTGACCGCGATACCCATGAGCGCGAGGGCACTGCCGGCCAGGAACCCGGCGGTGCTCCCGGCGTACGGCCGTATCAGCAGGCCGGCCGTGACGGCCACCATGCCCGCGCAGACCACGGCCGCCGGGCCGAAGCGGCGGGCGAGACGGGGGGCCGTGACACCGAAGACGGCGAAGCAGAGCGGGGGCACGGAGGTGAGCAGTCCGGCCACGCTGCCGCTCATGCCGAGGCCGTCGCGGACCTCCTCCAGGAGCGCGCCGAGGCTGGTGATGGCGGGCCGGAGGTTGACGGCGGACAGCACGATGCCGACGACGACCAGCCGTGTCGCCCACGCGCGCGTGGCGGTCGCGGGGCTGCCATCGGACGCCGTCGCGGGTGCTGTCCCGGCCGCCCCGGCCGCGCCAGCCGTCTCAGCTGTCCTCGCCGTCTCAGCCGTGTCGTCCGTCCCGGCCATCCCGGTTGCCGCGGTGGCCCCGGAGGCCGTCGTGCCGTTTTCCTTGCCTACCATGAGGCCATCATAGAATCATGGGATGAATGGTTGTCCATCCTCGGACTACCCCGGACTACCCCGGCCTGCCCCGGCTTGTCCTGGCCCGTCCTGGACTGCCCCGGCCGCTCCCGCCGGGCCCTCGCATGCGAAGGTGTGTCATGCCTCTGAGTCATCCGCGCCGCTCGGCGCTGTCCGAGCAGGTCATCGCCGCGCTGCGGAACCAGATCACCTCGGGCGAGTGGCCGGTCGGCTCGCGCATCCCCACCGAGCCGGAGCTGGTCGAGCAGCTCGGGGTGGCCCGCAACACGGTCCGGGAGGCCGTCCGGGCGCTGGCCCACAACGGCCTGCTGGACATCCGCCAGGGCTCGGGAACGTACGTCTCGGCCACCAGTGAGCTGGCCGGCGTGATGCACCGCCGGTTCGCCGGGGCCGACCCCCGGCACATCGCCGAGCTGCGCTCCACGCTGGAGTCGTCGGCCGCCCGGCTGGCCGCGGCGCGCCGCACCGAGAAGGACCTCAGGCAGCTCGACGCCCTCCTGGCCCGCCGCGAGCAGGCCTGGCGGTCAGGCGATGCCGAGGCCTTCGTGACGGCGGACGCGACCCTGCACCTGGCCGTGGTGGCCGCCTCGCACAACGACGTGCTGACGGCGATGTACGCCGACCTGGGCGAGGTGCTGCGGGAGTGGCTGCGCGCGGACGTCGGCGCCGAGCTGACGCCGCAGTCGTACATGGACCACACCCGGCTGGTCGAGGCGATCCGCGCGGGCGACGCGGACGCGGCAGCCAAGGAGGCGGCGAGCTACCCGTTCCTGTGCCGTCCGGACCGGTTCAGCTCACCTTCTCGTGACTGATCCACACCGCACGCACGTCCTTCCAGCAGCGGCCGGAGAGCCGTACGGTCATCGCCGGGCCGGTGTCGGCCGGCGAACCGTCGGCGTCGATGTCCCACCACTGGGCGCACTCGATGTGCAGCCGGACCCGGTCCGTGTCGACGTAGGGGTTGTGGCAGTAGGCCACCACGTGGGAGCCGCGGACGGTGGTGCGGCACGACGCACCGAACAGCTGTGGGGCCGGCTTGTGCGCGTTCGGCACGCGCGCGTGGGACTCGGCGGCGCAGGGCGGCGACACCACGAGGGCGAGGGCCAGGGTCACCGGGGCCAGGCTGCGGGAAAGGCGCACAAGGGGGACCTCCTCGGCCGGGCTGGGGAGGGACGTCGCGCGGTGCACGCGCAACCAGGGTGTGCCGCCGCGTCTCCAGGGTGCGCCGCCCGGCGGGTGATCACCCGGCCGGTGGGCCGAACGGGTGAGGCCCGTACCCCTCGCGGGACACGGGCCTCGGAGAGTCCGCGGGTGCGGGTCAGGCGCCGATGGCGTGCAGACCGCCGTCCACGTGGATGATCTCGCCGGTGGTCTTCGGGAACCAGTCGCTCAGCAGGGCGACGATGCCCTTGCCGGCCGGCTCCGGGTCCTTGAGGTCCCACTCCAGCGGGGAGCGGTGGTCCCAGACGGCGGCCAGGTCGCTGAAGCCCGGGATGGACTTGGCGGCCATGGAGCCGATGGGGCCGGCCGAGATGAGGTTGCAGCGGATGTTCTGCTTGCCCAGGTCGCGCGCGATGTAGCGGCTGGTGGCCTCCAGGGCGGCCTTGGCCGGGCCCATCCAGTCGTACTGCGGCCAGGCGTACTGCGCGTCGAAGGTGAGACCGACGACCGAGCCGCCGTTCTGCATCAGCGGCAGGCAGGCCATGGTCAGCGACTTCAGGGAGTACGCGGAGACGTGCATGGCGGTGGCGACGGACTCGAACGGCGTGTTGAGGAAGTTGCCGCCGAGGGCGTCCTGGGGGGCGAAGCCGATGGAGTGGACGACGCCGTCGAGGCCGCCGAGCTCCTCGCCGACGAGGTCGGCAAGGCGGCCGAGGTGCTCGTCGTTGGTGACGTCGAGCTCGATGACCTTGGTGGGCTTCGGCAGCTTCCTGGCGATGCGCTCGGTCAGCGTGGGCCGCGGGAACGCGGTGAGGATGATCTCGGCACCCTGCTCCTGGGCCAGCTTGGCCGCGTGGAAGGCGATGGAGGACTCCATCAGCACACCCGTGATCAGGATGCGCTTGCCCTCAAGGATTCCACTCATGGTGATCAGTGACCCATTCCCAGTCCGCCGTCAACGGGGATGACGGCTCCAGTGATGTACGAGGCGTCGTCCGAGGCGAGGAACCGCACCGTCGCGGCGACCTCCTCGGGCTCCGCGTACCGGCCGAGCGGCACCTGAGACACGATGGTGGCGCGCTGCTCGTCGGTGAGCACCTTGGTCATGTCGGTGTCGACGAAGCCGGGCGCGACGACGTTGAAGGTGATGTTGCGCGAGCCCAGCTCCCGGGCGAGGGACCGCGCGAAGCCGACCAGGGCGGCCTTGGAGGCGGCGTAGTTGGCCTGGCCGGGGCCGCCGTAGAGGCCGACGACCGACGAGATGAGGACGACCCGGCCTTTCTTGGCGCGCAGCATGCCGCGGTTGGCGCGCTTGACGACCCGGAAGGTGCCGGTGAGGTTGGTGTCGACGACCGAGGTGAAGTCCTCCTCGGACATCCGCATCAGGAGGGTGTCCTTGGTGATGCCGGCGTTGGCGATCAGGACCTCGACCGGGCCGTGCGCGTCCTCGATCTCCTTGTAGGCCTGCTCCACCTGCTCGGAGTCGGTGATGTCGCACTTGACGGCGAGGACGCCGAGTTCCTTGAGATCGGCCGGCGGCTCACCGGAGCGGTACGTGACGGCGACCTTGTCGCCGTTGTCGGCGAAAGCGCGGGCGATGGCGAGGCCGATGCCCCGGTTGCCTCCAGTGACGAGAACCGAGCGGCTCAACGGATCACCCTTTCGTTCGGTCTGACCACCCGCCCGAACAGCTGGCGTGACAGGCGGCTTCATCGAAAACCTATCGGTCCCGCCATCGCCACGGGCAAGCGGGCACCGACAGTGGCTCGGGGGTGTCACTGTCGGATCCCTACAGAAAGGCCCGACGCCGGGCCGAAACATGTGGTCCGTACACCCGCGGGCGCGACATGATCGGACGGACAGGCCACGACAGCAGGGAGACCTCCGTGCCTCATTCCATCGACGAAGCCTTCACGGCGCTTCCGCTACGGGCCCTGGCCGACGCCGCGCTGGCACGCGCGCGTGCGCTGGGGGCCGAGCACGCGGACTTCCGGTTCGAGCGGGTGCGCAGCGCGTCCTGGAGTCTCAGGGACGCCAAGCCCGCCGGATCCTCGGACACCACCGACCTCGGGTACGCGGTCCGGGTCGTGCACGGCGGTACCTGGGGCTTCGCGTCCGGGGTGGACCTGAGCCTCGATGCCGCGGCCAAGGTCGCGTCGCAGGCGGTGGCCATGGCCAAGCTCTCGGCGCAGGTCATCAAGGCGGCCGGGTCCGACGAGCGGGTCGAGCTGGCCGGCGAGCCGGTGCACGCGGAGAAGACGTGGGTCTCGGCGTACGAGATCGACCCGTTCACCGTGCCGGACGAGGAGAAGTCGGCGCTGCTCGCGGAGTGGAGCGCGCGGCTGCTGGCGGCGAACGGCGTCAACCACGTCGACGCCTCGCTGCTCACCGTCCACGAGAACAAGTTCTACGCGGACACGGCCGGGACCGTGACGACCCAGCAGCGGGTGCGGCTGCATCCGCAGCTGACGGCCGTGTCGGTCGACGAGTCCAGCGGCGAGTTCGACTCGATGCGGACCATCGCGCCGCCGGTCGGCCGCGGCTGGGAGTACCTCACCGGCACCGGCTGGGACTGGGACACCGAACTGGAGCAGATCCCGGAGCTGCTGGCCGAGAAGATGCGGGCGCCGAGCGTCGAGGCGGGGCTGTACGACCTGGTGGTCGATCCCTCCAACCTGTGGCTGACCATCCACGAGTCCATCGGCCACGCCACCGAGCTGGACCGCGCGCTCGGCTACGAAGCCGCCTACGCCGGCACCTCCTTCGCCACCTTCGACCAGCTCGGCAAGCTGAAGTACGGCTCCGACCTGATGAACGTCACCGGTGACCGCACCGCCGAGCACGGCCTGGCGACCGTCGGGTACGACGACGAGGGCGTCGCGGCCCAGTCCTGGGACCTGGTCAAGGACGGCAGGCTCGTCGGCTACCAGCTGGACCGCAGGATCGCGCGGCTGACCGGCTTCGACCGCTCCAACGGGTGCGCCTACGCCGACTCCCCCGGGCACGTCCCCGTGCAGCGCATGGCCAACGTGTCCCTGCAGCCGGACCCGGCCGGGCTGGCGACCGAGGACCTGATCGGCGGGGTGGACCGCGGGATCTACGTGGTCGGCGACCGCTCCTGGTCGATCGACATGCAGCGCTACAACTTCCAGTTCACCGGCCAGCGGTTCTTCAGGATCGAGAACGGCCGGATCACCGGGCAGCTGCGCGATGTCGCCTACCAGGCGACGACCACCGACTTCTGGGGTTCCATGGCGGCCGTCGGCGGCCCCCAGACGTACGTCCTCGGCGGTGCCTTCAACTGCGGCAAGGCCCAGCCGGGACAGGTCGCCGCGGTGTCGCACGGCTGCCCCTCGGCCCTCTTCAAGGGCGTCAACATCCTCAACACCACGCAGGAGGCCGGTCGATGAGCGCCCGTAGCAACAAGCCGCACGAGATCGTCGAGCGGGCTCTCGAACTGTCGCGGGCCGACGGCTGCGTGGTCATCGCCGACGAGCACTCCACCGCCAACCTGCGCTGGGCCGGCAACGCGCTCACCACCAACGGCGTCACCCGCGGCCGTTCGCTCACCGTCGTCGCCACCGTGGACGGCAAGGAGGGCACGGCCTCCGGTGTCGTCTCCCGGTCGGCGGTGACCGCCGACGACCTGGAGCCGCTGGTGCGGGCCGCCGAGGCCGCCGCCCGCGGTGCCGGGTCCGCCGAGGACGCCCAGCCGCTGGTCACCGGCGTACCCGAGGCGCCGGACTTCACCGACGCACCCGCCGAGACCTCTTCCGCCGTGTTCGCCGACTTCGCCCCGGCGCTCGGCGAGGCCTTCGCACGCGCGCGGGCGGGCGGCCGCGAACTGTACGGCTTCGCCAACCACGAGCTGGTGTCGACGTACCTGGGCACCTCGACCGGGCTGCGCCTGCGGCACGACCAGCCCACCGGCACGCTGGAGCTGAACGCCAAGTCCCCGGACCGTACCCGCTCCGCGTGGGCCGGGCGCTCCACGCGGGACTTCAAGGACGTCGATCCCGGCGCGCTCGACGCCGAGCTCGCGGTGCGGCTCGGCTGGGCCGAGCGGCGGGTGGACCTGCCGGCCGGCCGGTACGAGACGCTGCTGCCGCCGACCGCGGTCGCCGACCTGCTGATCTACCAGCTGTGGTCGGCGTCCGGGCGGGACGCGGCCGAGGGCCGGACGGTGTTCTCCAAGCCGGGCGGCGGCACCCGCGTCGGCGAGAAGCTGACCGACCTGCCGCTGACCCTGCGCAGCGACCCCAACGAGCCGGGCCTGGAGTCCGCGCCGTTCGTCGTCGCGCACTCCTCCGGCGGCGACCAGTCCGTCTTCGACAACGGGCTGCCGGTCGCCTCCACCGAGTGGATCGCGCGCGGTGAGCTGAAGAACCTGACGACCACCCGGCACACCGCGGGCCTGACCGGGCTGCCGGTGGCCCCGGCGGGCGGCAACCTGATCCTCGACGGCGGCGAGGACCGCTCCCTGGAGGACATGGTCGCCGCCACCGAGCGCGGGCTGCTGCTGACCTGCCTCTGGTACATCCGCGAGGTCGACCCGGCGACGCTGCTGCTCACGGGCCTGACCCGGGACGGCGTCTACCTGGTGGAGAACGGCCAGGTCACCGGACAGGTGAACAACTTCAGGTTCAACGAGTCGCCGGTGGGCCTGCTGGGGCGGGCGACCGAGGCCGGGCGCACGGAAAAGACGCTGCCGCGGGAGTGGAGCGACTGGTTCACTAGGGCCGCGATGCCCGCGCTGCGGGTGCCCGACTTCAATATGAGCTCTGTCAGCCAGGGCGTATAACCTCGTACCTGATTACGAGACCACCCAAGGAGATACGAGAACCGTGACGGACATCGTCGACGAGCTGAAGTGGCGGGGGCTGTTCGCCCTGTCCACCGACGAGGACGCTTTGCGCAAGGCGCTCGCGGACGGTCCCGTCACGTTCTATTGCGGTTTCGACCCGACCGCGCCGTCCCTGCACGTCGGGCACCTGGTGCAGGTGCTCACCGTGCGTCGGCTCCAGCAGGCCGGTCACCGGCCGCTGGCGCTGGTGGGCGGTGCGACGGGCCTGATCGGCGACCCGCGCCCCACGGCCGAGCGCACGCTGAACGACCCCGAGACGGTCGCCGGCTGGGTCGGCAGGCTGCGTGCCCAGATCGAGCCGTTCCTGTCCTTCGAGGGCGAGAACGCGGCCGTCATGGTCAACAACCTCGACTGGACCGAGGGTCTGTCCGCGATCGAGTTCCTGCGGGACATCGGCAAGCACTTCCGCGTCAACAAGATGCTGACCAAGGACTCCGTGGCCCGCCGCCTGGAGTCCGACCAGGGCATCAGCTACACGGAGTTCAGCTACCAGATCCTCCAGGGCATGGACTTCCTCCAGCTGTTCAGGCGGTACGGCTGCACGCTCCAGCAGGGCGGAAGCGACCAGTGGGGCAACCTCACGGCGGGGCTGGACCTGATCCACCGCCTGGAGCCGCACGCCAGTGTGCACGCGCTGGCGACGCCGCTGATGACCAAGGCGGACGGCACGAAGTTCGGCAAGACCGAGGGCGGAGCCATCTGGCTCGACGCCGAGATGACGACGCCGTACGCGTTCTACCAGTTCTGGCTGAACGTGGACGACCGGGACATCTCGACCTACATGCGGATCCTGTCCTTCAAGTCCCGCACGGAGCTCGAGGAGCTGGAGAAGCAGACCGAGGAGCGTCCACAGGCGCGGGCGGCCCAGCGGGCGCTGGCCGAGGAGCTGACGACGCTCGTCCACGGAGCCGACCAGACGGCCGCGGTGATCGCCGCGTCCAAGGCGCTGTTCGGGCAGGGCGAGCTGGCGGAGCTGGACGACCGGACGCTGGCCGCCGCGCTGTCCGAGGTGCCGCACGTCCAGGTCACCGAGCTGGGTCCGGTGGTCGACCTGTTCGCGGAGGTCGGGCTGGTGGCCTCCAAGTCCGCCGCGCGGCGGACCGTGAAGGAGGGCGGGGCCTACGTGAACAACGTGAAGGTGACCGCCGAGGACGCAGTGCCGGATCGTGCGGAGCTGCTGCACGGGCGGTGGCTGGTGCTGCGGCGGGGGAAGAAGAACCTGGCGGCCGTGGAGGTCGTCGGTTCGTGAGCGCCGTGGGGGGTGCGGGGTGCGTTGCCGGCCGCGAGTGCGTCGTGGCCGGTCGCGCAGTTCCCCGCGCCCCTTTCGGAGCGCGGTGAAGCTCTGGGCGCGGGGAAGCTCGGAGCGCGGTGAAGCACGGAGCGCGGTGAACGGCGCGCGTCAGATGCGCTGTTTCCGCTTTCCCAGTGTCGCCGTGTAGGCCATGTCGCCCAGGAAGACGATGATGATCGCCGCCACCAGCTGGAACAGGTGACGGGTCCAGTCGATGCCCTTCGTCTCCGCCACGCCGACCGCGCGGGCGATCGCGTTGCCCGCGATCGCGCCCAGGATGCCGAAGATGGTCGTCAGCCACAGGGGGCTGTGCTGCTTGCCCGGGATGACCGCCTTCGCGATGAGCCCCAGCACGAAACCCACGATGATCGCCCACAACCAGCCCATGACTGCCTCCTCGTACGGCTCGACGTGAGCATTACGCCAAGTCTCGGCCCGTACGCCGTACGGCGCACGTCGGTACCGCCGTACGCGCTACGGCGCAGGGCGTTCACGCAGGCGGGAGGGCGACCCGGTCTCGAAGGCGGCGCAGGCGCGGCGTACCGTGGGAAGGGTCCTGGCCCGGTTCCCCGAACGGGTGCGGACGGGGTACGGGCCGGGGAGAGTCCGATGCGGGCGAATGGTGGAATGTGATGCGGAAGCAGCGCGGCGACGGCAACGTCCAGGTGTTCCGGATCACCGGAGCCCGTACCGGCCTGGCGGAGGACGTACGCGGCCGGCAGCGGCGGTACGTCATCTCGATGGCCATCCGGACCATGTCGGTGATCCTCGCGGTGACGTTGTGGAACGTCGAACGGTACGTCGCCGTCGTGGCCCTGGTGCTGGGAGCGCTGCTCCCCTACGTCGCGGTCGTGATCGCCAACGCCGGACGGGAGCGGCCGCCGTCGCTTCCGTCGACCTTCGGAGTCGCGCCGACGAGGCTGATGATCGCGCCGCCGCGGGCGGAGGGGACGCAGGCGGAACCCGTCCCGGAGGACGTGGTGGCGGACCCGGCGGCGGGCACCGTCAGCGGCGAACGGCAGGAGCCGGTCTGAGTTCGTGGGCCCCGCGCGGACGGGCGAGGACTCCGCCCGAAGCTCAAGAAAAGCTCAGATCGATCGTGCTGTTCCAGTGCCGGGCCGAGGGTGACCCATGACATACTGCGTACGCGCTCCGCATCCCCCGTCGGAGCGACGGACCGACGCCGGGCAGCTCCCCCCGTGGCTGCTCGGCGTCGCCTTGTTTGCGGGGCTTTTTTGCGAGACGAAGCGGTGCGAGACGAAGCAGTGAGTGACGTTG
The DNA here is from genome assembly GCF_040702065.1 of Streptomyces sp. NPDC086777. Classification (NCBI taxonomy): domain Bacteria; kingdom Bacillati; phylum Actinomycetota; class Actinomycetes; order Kitasatosporales; family Streptomycetaceae; genus Streptomyces; species Streptomyces sp. NPDC086777. The sequence goes on from NZ_JBFBJI010000036.1 coordinate 29,771, forward strand.
TCTGTTCGGCGAAGGGCTGTCGCGCCGCCGCGGTGTGGGTGCTGGCCTGGAACAACCCGAAGATCCACACGCCGGAGCGGCGCAAGACCTGGCTCGCCTGCGAGGAGCACCGGGAGCACCTCTCCCAGTTCCTGGGCGTGCGGGGGTTCCTGAAGGACGTCGTGCTGTTGCGGGAGTGGGAATCGCCCGAGCAGGACGGATAGCCCGGGTGCGCCGGGTAGCGGGGCTAGCCGCCGATCGCGGACATCGGACGGTCCGGCTGCACGAACTGCGGATCGTCCAGTCCCGCCCCCGCCTTCTTTCCCCACATCGCCAGCCGCCACCTGCGGGCGATCTCCTCGTCCGGCGCGCCCGAGCGGAGCGCGCCGCGCAGGTCCGTCTCCTCCCGCGCGAACAGGCAGGTCCGTATCTGGCCGTCGGCCGTGAGGCGGGTGCGGTCGCAGGCCGCGCAGAACGGCCGGGTGACCGAGGCGATGACGCCGACGCGGTGCGGGCCGCCGTCGACCAGCCAGCGCTCCGCCGGGGCCGAGCCGCGGTCGTCGGCGCCCTCGGGGGTGAGGTCGAAGCGGGTGCGGAGCGAGGCGAGGATGTCCCCGGCCGTCACCATGCTGTCGCGCTTCCAGCCGTGCTGGGCGTCGAGGGGCATCTGCTCGATGAAGCGCAGCTCGTAGCCGTGGGCCAGCGCCCAGGCGAGGAGGTCGGGGGCCTCGTCCTCGTTCAGGCCGGGCATCAGGACCGTGTTGACCTTGACCGGGGTGAGGCCGGCGTCGTGGGCGGCCCGGAGGCCGTCCAGGACGTCCTGGTGGCGGTCGCGGCGGGTGAGGGTCTTGAAGACGTCCGGGCGGAGGGTGTCCAGGGAGACGTTGACCCGGTCCAGACCGGCCGCCTTGAGGGCTGCCGCCGTGCGGCGCAGGCCGATGCCGTTGGTCGTCACGGACATCCGGGGGCGGGGGGCCAGGGCCGCCACGCGCTCGACGATGCCGACCAGGCCGGGGCGCAGCAAGGGCTCGCCGCCGGTGAAGCGGACCTCCTCGACGCCCAGCAGCCGGACGGCGATGTCGACCAGCCGGACGATCTCGTCGTCCGTGAGCAGGTCGGGCTTGGCCAGCCACTGCAGACCCTCCTCGGGCATGCAGTACGTACAGCGCAGGTTGCACCGGTCGGTCAGTGAGACTCTCAGGTCGGTGGCCACCCGGCCATAGGTGTCGATGAGCACGCGGGCCCCCTCCCTCGTTGCGGATCGGATCTCTGCCGTCTCCTAGTGAGCCTACGTGACGGCACTGACATCGGGAGAGGCCCGATACCACGAGGTACGACGCGGCCGCGCCGTAGGATCCTACGATCCCGTCGACGCGGCCAGTCGTACGAAACTCAGTGCGCTCCGGTGCCGGTCAGGGACCGCACCTCCAGCTCCGCGTACTTCTGGGCGTCCGGGGCCTCCTTGGAGAGCAGAGTGCCCACGACGCCGAGGAGGAATCCGACCGGGATCGAGACGATGCCCGGGTTCTCCAGCGGGAACCAGTGGAAGTCGACGCCCGGGAACATGGACGTCTCCTTTCCGGACACCACCGGCGAGAACAGCACCAGGCCGACCGCGGTGACCAGGCCGCCGTAGATCGACCAGAGGGCTCCGGCGGTGGTGAACCGCTTCCAGAAGAGGCTGTAGAGGAGGGTCGGCAGGTTGGCGGAGGCGGCGACCGCGAAGGCGAGCGCGACCAGACCGGCGACGTTGAGGTCGCGGGCCAGGGCGCCGAGCACGATCGACACCGCGCCGATGCCGACGGTGGCGTAGCGGGCCGCGTTGATCTCCTGCTTCTCGGTGGCCTGGCCCTTCTTGATGACGTTGGCGTAGATGTCGTGCGCGAAGGACGACGAGGACGCCAGGGTGAGGCCCGCGACCACGGCGAGGATGGTCGCGAAGGCCACCGCCGAGATCGTGGCCAGCAGGATCGCGCCCCAGTTGGAGTCGACGCCGCCCAGGTGGAGGGCGAGGAGGGGGGCCGCGGTGTTGCCGGACTTGTTGGAGGCGATGATCTCGTCGGGTTTGATCAGCGCGGCCGCGCCGAAGCCGAGGGCGAGGGTCATCAGGTAGAAGGCGCCGATCAGGCCGATCGCCCAGAGGACGGACTTCCGGGCGGCCTTGGCGGTGGGCACGGTGTAGAACCGGATCAGGATGTGCGGCAGTCCGGCGGTGCCGAGGACCAGGGCGATGCCGAGGGAGAGGAAGTCCAGCTTGCTGGTGCCGGTGGCGCCGTACTTCAGGCCGGGCTCCAGGAAGGCGGCACCCTTGCCGCTGTTGTCGGCGGCCTTGCCGAGCAGGTCGGAGACGTTGAAGTGGAACTTGGCCAGCACCATGAAGGTCAGCAGCAGGGCGCCCGCGATGAGCAGCACGGCCTTGACCATCTGGACCCAGGTGGTGCCCTTCATGCCCCCGATGGTGACGTAGACGATCATCAGGACGCCGACCAGGGCGACGATGCCGATCTTGCCGGCGTCGCTCGTGATGCCGAGGAGCAGGGAGACGAGGACACCCGCGCCCGCCATCTGGGCCAGCAGGTAGAAGATCGAGACGACGATCGTGGAGGTGCCGGCGGCGGTGCGGACCGGGCGCTGGCGCATCCGGTAGGCCAGCACGTCGCCCATGGTGTAGCGGCCGGAGTTGCGCAGCGGCTCGGCGACCAGGAGCAGGGCGACCAGCCAGGCGACCAGGAAGCCGATGGAGTAGAGGAAGCCGTCGTAGCCGAACAGGGCGATCGCGCCGGCGATGCCCAGGAAGGACGCGGCGGACATGTAGTCGCCGGAGACGGCGAGGCCGTTCTGGAAGCCGGTGAACTGGCGGCCGCCCGCGTAGAAGTCGGCGGCGTCCTTGGTCTGGCGGCCCGCCCAGACGGTGATGACGAGGGTCGCGGCGACGAACACCGCGAACAGGGTGATGATCAGCGTCCGGTGCTGGCCGGCCTCGCCGGCCGCCAGTGTGATCGCGGGGCTGTCCGCGGCCAGCGTGATCGCGGGGCTCATGCGCCGCCCTCCATCCGGGACTTGATGGCCTCTGCCTTGGGGTCGAGCTTGGCGGCGGCGTGCCGGGCGTACCACCAGGCGATGAGGAACGTGGTCAGGAACTGGGCGAGGCCGAGGACCAGGGCCACGTTGACGTTGCCGACGACCTTGGTGCCCATGAAGTCGTCCGCGTAGCTGGAGAGCAGGACGTACAGCAGGTACCAGGCGATGAAGGCGAAGGTCAGCGGGAAGGCGAAGGAGCGGTGGGAGTGCCGCAGTTCGGCGAACTCCGGACTCTGCTGCACCTCGGCGAACTCCTCGCCGGAGGGGTGCCGGGTCTGCGTGTTCGAGGGCGGTGGTGTCTCGGTGGCCACGGAGTCTCCTCGCGATACGGACATGCGGATTCTGACCTCACAGACATGTGGACCACACACGTGGAGTGATGAGGCGACTCCGATGTGTGAATCCGACAGGGGGCCTCGATCCTGCTGCGGCTCCCTCCCCGAGGTCACGGCGCCACGCGTGGTCGGGTTCAACTCGCCCGGGTTCTTTCGGAAGTCGTCGGCGCAAGTCACCTCCGGTCATTGCTGGCCGGTGAGTACGGGAGATAGCTTCGGCCCTGCACCACCCGTCATGTACCTGCCCAAGCGCAACTCGCGTCTTGGGCGGGCCCGTTTTCGGTTGATGTTCCGGATGATGTGGAGACCCCATGGCTCATCTGCGTTCCAGACGCGGGCTGGCGCTCGCCGTCCCGGTCGTCCTGTCGCTGACCGCCTCGCTCGGCCTCCTGCCGACGGCGGCTTCGGCGGCCCCGCCGTCCGCCCGGGCCGCCCGGGCGGCGGACGGGCCCGACCTGGCCTACGTCGTCAACACCAGGACCGACCACCGCACGATCGAATCGGTGCAGCGGGCGATCGCCCGCAACGGCGGCACGATCATCGAGACGTACGACAGGATCGGCGTGATCGTCGTGCACTCGGCGAACCCGGACTTCGGCGCTGCGCTGCGCGCGGTGCGCGGGGTGCAGTCGGCGGGCGCCACCCGGACGGCCCCGCTGAGCGCTGCGGGAACCACGGACGAGGGCGCCGTACAGGTGCTGTCGAAGGCGGAGGCCGCCCGGGTCGGGCAGCGGGCGGCGGCGGGCCAGGAGCCTCTGGAGGCCGACCAGTGGGACCTGCGGGCGATCGGCGCCGACAAGGCGGCCGTCGTCAACCCGGGGAGCCGTTCGGTGACGGTCGGCATCATCGACACCGGAGTCGACGACACCCACCCGGACATCGCCCCGAACTTCTCCGCCGCGCAGTCCGCCAACTGCGTGAGCGGCAAGGCGGACACGACGTACGGCGCCTGGCGGCCGGCGGACGCCGACCACTACCACGGCACCCACGTCGCCGGTGAGATAGCCGCGGCCCGCAACGGGATCGGCGTGGCCGGCGTGGCACCGGGCGTGAAGGTCGCGAGCATCACGGTCGCCCAGCCCGACGCGACGCAGCTGTTCTACCCGGAGAGCGTGGTCTGCGCCTTCGTCTTCGCCGCCGACCACGGCATCGAGATCACCAACAACAGCTACTACGTTGACCCATGGCTGTACAACTGCATGGACGACCCCGATCAACGTGCCATCGTTGACGCGGTCAACAGGGCGCAGCTGTACGCCCAGCGCAAGGGCACGCTCAACGTGGCCTCGGCGGGCAACTCCAACGACGACCTCGACTCGCACGCCCTGACGGACACCTCGAGCCCGGACGACTCGACGGCCACCACCCGGACGGTCGACCCGCACGAGTGCTTCGACGTACCGACCCAGCTGCCCGGCGTGGTCACCGTGAGCGCGGTCGGCGTCAACGACACGAAGTCGTACTACTCCAGCTACGGCCGGGGGGTCGTCGACGTGGCGGGCCCGGGCGGCGACAAGTACCAGATCCCGGACACCCCGTCGAAGAACGGCCGCATCCTGTCCACCCTGCCGAACGACCAGTACGGCTTCCTCCAGGGCACCTCGATGGCCTCCCCGCACGTGGCCGCGGTGGCCGCGCTGCTGAAGTCGACGCACCCGCACGCCACCCCGGCCCGGCTGCTGGCCCTGCTGAAGGCCGAGGCGGACAACCCGGGTTGCCCGGCGGGACCCTACGACGGGGACGGCGACGGCGTCGTCGACGCGACCTGCGTGGGCGGCAAGCACGTCAACGGCTTCTACGGGTCCGGTGTCGTCGACGCGCTGCGCGCGGTCAAGTAGGCACCGCAGAGCAGGACTTCCCGCACGGCACGCCCGTTCCGCGAACGAACTGGAGACCTCAGATGACCGCGCCCCAGTCGCGCTACCGTCGCGTCCTCGCCCTCCCGCTCGGTATGGCCATGGCCACCGCCCTCGCCTTCCTGCCCCATGCCTCGGCCTCCGCCGCCGACACCGGCACCGGCACCGGCACCGCCACGTCCGCGGCCGATGACCCGACGGCCCTCAGCTATGTCGTCAACGTCCGCCCCGGACACGGCACTTCCGAGCGCGTGCAGAAGGCGATCGCGCGGGCCGGCGGTTCGGTGGTGATCGCGTACGACGAGATCGGCGTGATAGTCGTCCACTCGTCCAACGCCGACTTCGCCAGGACCATCCGGAAGGTGCCCGGCGTGGACTCCGCCGGGAACACCCGCAACGCGCCGCTGCCCGCCCAGTCGACCACCGACGTCGGCACACCCGAGGTGCTGAGCTCCGAGCAGATATCGGCCGCCGACGCGCGGGCGGCCGACGGGCAGGACCCGCTCGAACCGCTGCAGTGGGACCTGCCGGCCATCAAGGCGGACAAGGCGCACGAGAAGACCCTGGGCAGTTCGAAGGTCACCGTCGCCGTCATCGACACGGGCGTCGACGACACCCACCCGGACATCGCCCCGAACTTCTCCGCCGCGCAGTCCGCCAACTGCGTCTCGGGCAGGCCGGACACGACGTACGGCGCCTGGCGGCCCACCGCGGCGGAGAGCCCGCACGGCACGCACGTGGCGGGCGAGATCGCGGGCGCCAAGAACGGGGTCGGCATCACCGGTGTGGCACCGGGCGTCAAGGTGGCCGGCATCAAGGTCGCCACCACCGCCGGGTACTTCTACACGGAGGCCGTGGTCTGCGGCTTCGTGTGGGCGGCCGAGCACCACATCGACGTCACCAACAACAGCTATTACACCGACCCCTGGTACTTCAACTGCACCGACGACCCGGACCAGAAGGCGCTCGTCGACGCCATCACCCGGGCCTCGCGGTTCGCGGAGCGCAAGGGCACGGTCAACGTCGCGGCGGCCGGCAACGAGAGCTACGACCTGGCCTCCCACTCGATCACCGACCCGGTCTCACCGAACGACGGCACGCCCGTCGACCGGGTGATCGACCCGCACAGGTGCTTCGACATCCCGACCCAGCTGCCGGGCGTGGTCACGGTCGCGGCGACCGGCGCGAAGGGACTGAAGTCGTCGTTCTCCAACTACGGCCTCGGGGTCGTCGACATCGCCGCGCCGGGCGGCGACTCGACGGCCTACCAGGCGCCGGCGCCCCCTGCCACCAGCGGCCTGATCCTCGGCCCGCTGCCGGGCGGCAAGTGGGGCTACATGGCCGGTACGTCGATGGCGACCCCGCACGTCGTCGGCGTCGCCGCACTGATCAAGTCGACCCATCCGCACGCCTCCGCCGCCCTGGTCAAGGCCCTGCTGTACGCCGAGGCGACCGCCACGCCGTGCACCGACCCGTACGACATCGACGGCGACGGCAAGGTCGACGCGGTGTGCGAGGGCGCCAGGAACCACAACGGCTTCTACGGCTGGGGCACGGCCGACGCCCTGGCGGCGGTGACCAGGTAGCACCAGGACACATATATTGATCCAGTCAATAATGCATAGTGCAGTCATGACTGGAATCAAGTACGCGTGGTCCGCGCTGGGCGGCGATCCGTCGCTGCCCGCGCGGATCACGTCCGTGGCGCGCACGGGCACGCTCCCGGCGCGCCTTCCGGTGCACCGGCTCGCCCGCGCCTGCGTCGGCGCCTGCGCACTGGCCGCCGCCGAGCTGGCGGCACGGCGGGCCGGGTCCGCGGAGGTGCCCCGGGTCCTGGTGGACGACGGGGCCGTGGCAGCGGCGTTCACCAGTGAGCGGCACCTGCTGGTCGGCGGGCGGGCGCCCGTGCAGTTCGCCCCGCTGTCCCGGTTCTGGCGCACGGCGGACGGCTGGGTGCGCACCCACGCCAACTACCCCCACCACGGCGCCCGGCTGCTGCGTGCGCTCGGCCTGCCGGAGCACGCCTCCCCCGAGGAGGTCGCCGCCCGCATCGCCGGGCGCGCCGCGCTGGACGTGGAGAACACGGTGTACTCGGCCGGCGGGCTCGCCGTGGCACTGCGCTCCCCCGGGGAGTGGGCCGCGCACGAGCAGGCGGCCGCCGTGGCCGCGCGCCCCCTCGTCGAGCGCGAGCGCCTGGACACGGCGCACGCGCGCGTGCTCCCGCCTCTCGACGCCGGCGCCGCCCCCCTGCTGCCCGCCGCCGGGCTGCGCGTCCTGGACCTGACGCGAGTCCTCGCCGGACCGGTCGCCACCCGCACCCTCGGACTGCTGGGCGCCGACGTCCTGCGCCTGGACGCGCCCTGGCTGCCCGAACTCCCCGACCAGCACGCCGACACGGGCTTCGGGAAGCGCTCGGCGAAGCTGGACCTGACGACGGACCGCGCCGTCTTCGAGGAGCTGCTGGCCTCGGCGGACGTGGTGGTCACCGGCTACCGTCCGGGCGCCCTGGACCGGTTCGGGCTCTCCCCCGAGGCGCTGGCCGAGCGGCGGCCCGGGCTGGTCGTGGCCCAGGTGTCGGCGTGGGGCGCGTACGGGCCGTGGGGCGGCCGGCGTGGCTTCGACAGCCTGGTGCAGGCCGCCACCGGCATCGCGGAGACCGAGGGACCGGCGGACCGGCCGGGCACGCTGCCCGCCCAGGCCCTGGACCACGGCACCGGCTATCTGCTGGCGGCAGGCGTGCTGCGGGCCCTGACCGAGCAGTCGTACGACGGGGGCAGCAGGTTCGTGCGGCTGGCACTGGCGCGGACCGCGCGGTGGCTCACGGAGGAACTGCCCTCGGGCCCCGAGGCCGGCGAGCCGTACGACGGGCCGGACGCCTGGCTCGCCGGGACGGACGGTGCGCTGGGGCGGCTGCGGTACGCGCGTCCGCCGCTGTCCTTCGCGGGCGGCCCGGCCGACTGGGCGCGGCCGCCGGTGCCGTGGGGGTCGGACGCGCCGCGTTGGGCGTAGCCGCCGGGGCCCGGGGTAAGGCCGGCTCGGGCTCGTCGGGCGTGAGCGCGCACGCCGGGACGGGCGGAAACGCATGAATGGGTGGTATGCCGTTCCGTCAGCTGTTTTCCTGTACTTGCCCGCTTCTGTCAAGGCTGGTGGAGCTCAGGGGGGCCGTTGACACGACCGACCGCCGAGGTGGCCGCGAGCGGCGCCGCGGGACGTCCCGGTGCCCGCCGGGCCGTCGCCGTCCTGGTCCTGGTGGCGGTGGCCGCGCTGGTACCGCTGCTCGGGCCGTCCGCCGCCCTGCGGGGCACCGGGGAGGCCGCGGCGCCCGGGGTGGGTGGTGTCGCCCTGCTGCGCGGGGTGCTGTTCGCCGCCCTGTGCGTGCCGGCGGGTGAGCTGTTCGTGGACCGGCTGGTCCGCCGAGTGCCGAACGCGCCGCCCGAACGGCCGCCGAGCTGGACGGTGTTCGCGGCCGCTGCCGGGTTCGTCGCCGCGCTGGGACTCGCGTCGCTCGTGTCGACGGGCAACCTGGTGCCGCGCTCGCTCGCCGACATGGACGTGGGCGGCCTGTACCGGTCCCGCGAAGGCAAGCTGGCGCTGATCGAGGTCAACGCCCTGCTGCTGGCCGGTCTGTGCGCCCGTTCGCGCCGCCCGGCGGCCCAGGTGTGGCCGCTGGCGGCGGTGACCGTCGCCGAGGCGCTGCGTGCCCATCCCGCCCCCGAGCACGGCCCGTTGCTCGGCTCCGCGCTGACGCTGGTGCATCTGGTCTGCGCGACGCTGTGGGTGGGGGGCCTGCTGCACGCGCTGCGCATGCTGCGCCGGTGGCGCGGCCGGGAAGCCGGCGCGGCGCTGCTCGGGCTCTACGCGCGCGTGGCGGCCGTGCTGCTCGCGGCCATCACCGCGACGGGCGCGTGGAGTTCGCTGCGGCGGATGCCCGCGGGCACGGTCCTGGACCAGCTGACGACGACGGCGTACGGGCGCACCCTGCTGGCCAAGGTGATCCTCGTCGCCGCCGTCGCCGTGCTCGCGCTGTGGGCCCGGTACCGGCTGCGCCGGGCGGCCGACCCACTGACCGCGTACGTCCCCGCGCGGGCCGAGGTGGCCGTGCTGGGGGTGGTCGTCGCGGTGTCGGGAGTGCTGACGGCACTGCCGCTGCCGATCAGATGGACCTGACCGGACGGACCTGACCGGACGGACCCGGTCGGACGGACCCGGTCGGACGGACCGGATCGACGATCGTCCGCCGGCCGGCACGGGCGACGGCAGCCGTCCGTCGTCGACTCAGCCGTTCGTGACGAGCACCTTCAGCGCGGTGCGCTCGTCCATCGCCTTGTAGCCGTCGGGCACGCCCTCGATGCCGACGGTGAGGTCGAAGACCGGCGACGGGTCGATCGTGCCGTCGAGGACGTCGGGGAGCAGGTCGGGAATGTAGGCGCGGACCGGGGCGACACCGCCGCGCAGGGCGATGTTCCGGTCGAACATGACACCGAGGTCCAGTCCGGTGCCGCTGCCGTGCGGGACGCCGACGAAGCCGATCGCGCCGCCGTCGCGGGTGATCTCGACCGCCGTCCGCATGGACTGCTCGGTGCCGACGGCCTCGACGACGGCGTGCGCGCCCTGGCCCCGGGTGAGTTGGCGTACGGCGTCCACGGCCGCGTCCCCGCGTTCGGCGACGACGTCGGTGGCGCCGAAGCGCCGCGCGATGTCGGTGCGCACCTCGTGCCTGCCCAGCGCGATGATCCGCTCGGCTCCCAGCCGCTTGGCGGCCAGTACGGCGCACAGGCCGACCGCGCCGTCGCCGACGACGGCGACCGTGGCGCCGGGCCGGGCACCCGCCCCGAGTGCCGCGTGGTGGCCGGTGCCGAGCACGTCGGAGAGGGTCAGCAGCGCGGAGAGCAGGTGGTCGTCGGAGGCGGCGTCCTTGGGCAGCCGGACCAGGGTGCCGTCGGCGAACGGGACCCGCACGGCCTCGCCCTGGCCGCCGTCGTATCCCACCGAGCCCCAGAAGCCGCCGTGCTCGCAGGACGTGGTCAGGCCCTCGCGGCAGTAGTCGCAGACGCCGTCGGACCACATGAAGGGGGCGACCACGAGGTCGCCGCGCCGCACTGTGCCCACCTCGGAGCCGGTCTCCTCGACCAGGCCGAGGAACTCGTGGCCGATGCGCTGTCCCGGCTGCCGGGCCGACTCACCGCGGTACGCCCACAGGTCGCTGCCGCAGATGCAGGCGCGCAGCACCCGTACGACGGCGTCGGTGGGCAGTTGCACCACGGGCTCGGGTACGTCCTCCACGCGCATGTCGAACGGGGCGTGGATGGTGGTGGCGCGCATGGCGAGGGTCCTTCTCGTGCGGTGTCGTGGGTGCGCTCAGGGGGTGGTCGAGCGCACTTCACGGTACGCCGTGGCCGGGGCGCGGCGCGCGTCGAGGGTGCCGCGGACCAGCAGGAACTGTGCCGCCGCGTAGGTGAGCATGATCCAGAAGTCGGGTCGCGGCAGCTGCGGCCAGTCGGCGACGCCGGTCGCGATCAGCGTGTCGGAGACCATGAAGAGCGCGCCGCCGAGCGCGGCTGCCGGGCCGAGCCGGGTCGCGGCGGTGTACGCCATGGCGGTGAGCAGCGCGCTGTAACCGGCCACGGGCACACGCAGGCCGGTCGGCAGGTCGGGCCAGAGCAGGGCGACCAGGGTGACGAGGGCGGCGGCGTAGGCGAGGCCGAGCAGCCGCGCCCGCGCGTGCGGCGGGCCCTGGCGGCGGACGCGGCGGACGCGGCGGAAGAGGACGAGGTAGCAGACGTGTCCGGCGGCGAAGGAGGCCATGCCCGCCATGAAGGCGGGGTCGGCGGCGGAGAGGAGCAGGACGTCGCCGCCCCAGCCGCACAGCAGGGCGGCGACCAGGAGCCGTGGGGCGCCCGCGCGGGCGGCGGACGCGGCGAGCAGGGGCATCAGGAGCACCTTGGCGACGACATGCCCGGTGCGGAAGCCGACGGCCAGGAAGGCCAGGTCGAGGAGGACGGCGAGGGCGAAGGCGGCGAGCAGTTCCCGGGACGCCCTCACGCGGCCACGGACTCCTCGGCCGGCTCCACGGCGGGCGCCGGCGCCCAGCCCGGCCCCCGGAACACCCGCCCGGCCCGCTCCCGCCAGCTGCGCGCGGCCTTGATGTCCTTGGCGATGGCGACGTACTCGTGGGTGGCCACCTTGACGGGGTTGAACGTGTTGATGTTCTTGGTCAACCCGTACACGGGCCGTTCGGTCTCCGCCACCCAGGACCCGAACAGCCGGTCCCAGACGATCAGGATCCCGCCGAAGTTGCGGTCCAGGTAGCCGCCCTGGGAGGCGTGGTGCACCCGGTGGTGGGACGGCGTGTTGAACACGAACTCGAACCACCGGGGCATCTTGTCGATGCGTTCGGTGTGGATCCAGAACTGGTAGACGAGGTTGGCGGAGGAGCAGAAGGCGAGCGCGGCCGGGTGCACCCCCACGGCCACCAGCGGGACGTAGAACGGCCAGACGGTCAGCGAGGTCCAGGGCTGGCGCAGCGCGGTGGAGAGGTTGAACTTCTTGCTGGAGTGGTGGACGACGTGGCAGGCCCACAGGATGCGGATGACGTGGTGGCCGCGGTGGGACCAGTAGTAGAAGAAGTCCTGCGCGAGCAGCATCAGCGGGACCGTCCACCACAGGACGGGGACGCGCAGCGGGGTCAGCGCGTACACCGCCGTGTAGATCATGACGATCGGGATCTTCCACACGAAGTCGAAGACGAGCGATCCCAGCCCCATGCCGATGCTCGTGGCCGCGTCCTTGGCCTCGTACCCGGCCTCGTCGTCGTCGGGATGGATGCGGTAGCTGATCACCTCGATCACGGTGAGCAGCACGAAGGCGGGTATCGACCACGTCACGACATCGGGCAGGTTCGGCATGTGGGCACCGTAGAACCGCCCGTCGACCGCGGCTAGACGTTGTTACCCACAAGTATTGCCCGGGGTATGCGCTTGCTTGTTGGCGATCTCCGCCAACGGGCTAGACCCCGGCCGCCCCCAGCAGCCTCCCCGCCGCGTACGTGACCCCCATGGCCAGCGCTCCGCCCAGGACGTTGCGCAGCACCGCCGGGCCCACCGCGGCCGATCCCAGGCGGGCGCTGGCCCAGCCGGTCAGGACCAGCGCCGCCAGCACCGAGCCCACCGTCACCGGGAGCCGCCAGCCGGCGGGCGGCAGGACGATCGCCAGCAGCGGGAGCAGCGCCCCCACGGTGAAGGCCAGGAAGCTGGCGAGGGCCGCGGTCCAGGGATTGGTCAGCTCGTCGGGGTCGATGCCCAGTTCCACGCTCGCGTGCGCCTTCAGGGCATCGCGTTCCGTCAGCTGGACCGCCGCCTCGCGGGCCACCTCCCAGGACAGGCCGCGGCGCTCCAGCAGTTCGGTCAGCTCCTCCAGTTCCGCCTCGGGCTGCTCCTTCAGCTCCCGTTTCTCCAGCGCCAGCGCGGCCAGTTCGGAGTCGCGCTGGGTGGAGACGGAGACGTACTCCCCCGCCGCCATCGACATGGATCCGGCGAGCAGGCCCGCCAGGCCCGCCGTCAGCAGGGCGTTCCGGTCGGCCGTGGCGCCCGCGACGCCGACGACGATGCCCGCCGTCGACACGATGCCGTCGTTCGCGCCCAGGACGGCCGCCCGCAGCCAGTTCAGCCGGGAGCCGAGCGCTCCCCCGTGGGCCTCGTTGTCGTGCGTGGGTTCGGTCACAGCAGGGAGGATCGCATCCCGGGGCCGACGAGCGCCGTACCGACGTCACCAGACCCGTACCGAGGCCCCCCGCGCGAACACCGGGCTCGTGGCGTCCGCCGGCGGCTCCGGCAGCGGTTCGGCGATCTCCGCCACCGTCGGCCCCACCTTCGCCGCGATCGGGTCCAGGAGGTCCAGGTCGAAGCCGTACACGCGGGCCGCGTTGCCGCCCAGCATCGCCGCGAGCTCGGCCTGTGGGACGCCGGCGAAGGCGAAGCGCAGGCCCTCCCTGGTGTACGGGTAGGTGCCCTCGTCGTGCGGGTAGTCGCTGCCCCACATGATCTTGTCCAGACCGATGCGGTCGCGCAGCGGCACCTCGTGCGGGCGCATGAAGCTGGCGCCGACGAAGCAGTTCTCGTGCCACACCTCGGAGGGCGGCCTACCCATCGACTCCGCGAGACCCACCCCGAACTTCGCCTCCGCGGTCGTCGCCCGCGCCGCCGCCAGCAGGCGGCCGTGGTAGTAGTCCAGCATGGCCAGGACCCCGGGGATCCAGCCGGAACCCTGCTCGGTCAGGACCAGTCTCAGCTCCGGGTGGCGGCGGAAGGCGCCGCCGAAGACCAGGTGCCACAGCGCGCGGTGCGAGAACCAGGTCGTCTCGACCATGAAGACCGCGCGGGCCGCCGGTTCGTCGCCGAGCGGCGGGGAGGCGGAGCCCGCGTGGTGGTTGACGGGGACGCCGAGCTCCGCGCAGACGGCCCAGATCGGGTCGTACACGCGCGCGTGCAGTTCGGGCAGGCCCGAGCCGGGCGGGGTGCCCGGGAGCATGAGGCCGCCTTTCAGGCCCGCCCCGGCCGCCCACCGGATCTCCTTGACGGCCTCCTCGACGTCGTTGAGGAGGATCTGGAAGACGCCCGCGCGACGTCCCGGTGCCGCGGCGCAGAAGTCGGCGAGCCAGCGGTTGTGGGCCCGCAGGCCCGCCCACCGCCGTTCGTACTCCGCCACGGTCGGCGCGGGGGCCATGAGGGAGCCGGACGGGAAGAACGGCGGGATGGTGTTCGGGAAGATCACCTCCGCGACGATCCCGTCCTCCTCCAGCTCCGCGAGCCGCCGCGCGGAGTTCCAGTTCCGGTCGGCCGAGTCGGCGAGCAGGTCCTCGTACGGGTTGACGTACGTCGCCGCCCACCCGTCGAAGTCGTCGTGGTAGCGCTTCTCCAGGTAGGGGCGGTAGTCGAGGAGGTCCGCCCCGGCGTGGCAGTCGGCCGAGATCACCGTGTAGCGGTCGTCGTTCACGACGTCACCCCAAGGGCCGGGAAGTCGCTGCCGGTCAGCCAGTGGCGGCCCACCTCGCGCGAGCGGGCCCAGGACGCCTCCACGGCCGCCTGGTCGGCCGGCTGGCCGAGCTCGGACGGGGTGGGGCCGATGCGCCGGGCGAGCGGGGTCAGGCGGTCCACGTCGAAGCCGAAGGCCTCGGCGGCCGCGAGGCCGAGCATCCGGCGGGTCTCGGTCACCGGGATGTCGTGGAAGGTGCGGCGCAGCCACGCGCGCGTGTCGGGCCAGGTGCCCTCGGGGTGCGGGAAGTCGCTGCCCCAGAGGATGTTGTCGACGCCGATCTCGTAGCGCTGGGCGAGTTCCCGGCGCTTGGTGTTGGTGGCGCAGACGAAGACCTGCCGGTCCAGGTACTCGTGCGGTGGGCGGGTCAGCTCCTCGAAGGGGGAGAGTTTCTTGCCGCCGTGCGCGCCGAGGTAGAGGCGGTCCATGAACCACAGCAGGTTCGGCAGCCACCAGCAGCCCGACTCGGCGATGCCGAAGCGCAGTCCGGGATGGCGTTCGAAGACGCCGGACCAGAGCAGGAACCACAGCGGTCGGGCCGGCCACCACGTCACCTCGCTGACGTAGATGCCGAGGTGGTCGCCGTACTCCTCGCGCGGGGCGGCACCGGAGTGGGTGAGGACCGGCATCCCGCACTCGGCGGCGGCCGCCCAGACGGGGTCGTAGCGGCGGTCGTGGTACGGCTCCCTGTCGACCCACATGGCGGGGATCATCAGGGCGCCGAGGCCGGACTCCTTCGCGCGGTGCACCTCGGCGACGACGCGGTCCGCCGGGGCCGTGACCGGCAGCAGGGCGACCCCGCAGTGCCGTTCGTGGTGCTCGGACACGAAGTCGGCCAGCCAGCGGTTGTGGGCCCGGGCGCCGGCCATGCCGAGTTCCGGGTCGTGGTCCCCGGACAGGCCGAGCCCGACCCCGAAGGGCGCGGCGGTCCGGCTGTCGACCGCGTCGGCGTCCGGGAAGACCACCTCGGCGGCCACCCCGTCGCCGTCCAGTTCCTTCACCCGCTGCCCGGCGTCCCAGCCCCCGCGCAGTCCCTCCTCGTTGTCCTGGAACCACTTGGCCGCGAACGCCTCGTTGCGGATGCCGAGCCGGGTCATCTCCTCCCGGCGGCGCTCGCGGCCGGCGAGGAACTCGTCGAAGTCCCGGTGGAACCGGGCGTCCAGATAGGGCCGGTACTCCTCGGTGGGCAGCCCGGCGTGGCAGTCGGAGGAGATGATCAGGTACGGGTCGTCGTAGGCGGTCACCACTGCCCCCTGTTCAGTCCAGGATGAAGCTTTCGAGGTACGACGGGTTCGTCCGGTCCAGCATCGAGCGCGCCCTGGCCCGGATCTGGGCGTCGCTGTGCGCGCTCTCCGGGAGCAGCCAGAAGCGGTCCGCGCGGATGCCCGCCACGACGAGTCCGGCGACCTCCTCGACGGGCGTGAACGCGACCTCCTTGCCCGCCGCCCGCATCGCCGCCTCCCACTGGTCGAGGCTGCGGTACGGCGTCCGGCGCGGCCGTTTCTTGGCGTACCGGTCGGGGCGGTTGCGGTGCGACTCCCACAGGCCCGTACGCAGCATGTGCGGCCCGGGGAAGAGCACCGAGGCGCCCACGCGCGCGTGCTCCGCCCTGAGGTGGGCGTACAGGGACTCGGTCATCGTGACGACGGCCGCCTTCGTGACCGCGTACACGGACGCCGTGGGCAGCGGCGCGATGCCGCCGTCGCCCGAGGACGTATTGACCACATGACCGGGTTGACCGGACCTGATCATCCTGGGCAGGAAAGCCTGGACGCCGTGGAACACGCCCCACACGTTGACCTCGAACGCCCACTTCCAGTCGTTCGGTTCGTGCTCCCACATGCGGCCCTCGGCCCCCGAGCCGACCCCGGCGTTGTTGCACAGGACGTGCACGGCGCCGTAGGTGTCGTAGGCCGACTCGGCCAGCTCCAGGACCTGTTCGCGGACACCGACGTCGACCACGCGCGCGTGCACGTCGGCGCCCTCCGCGCGCAGCCCCTCGGCGGCCTTCTCCAGGGCGGCCGGCTCGACGTCGGCGAGGACCACCTTCAGGCCCTCGGCGGCGAACCGCCGGGCCATCGCGAGCCCGATGCCGCTCGCCGCGCCGGTGACGACGGCGACCTGTCCTTCGCGCACCTCCATCAGGACCCGCTCCCCTCACTGCCCTGCGGGGGCGCGTCGTGGACCTGGCGCGGGTCGTCGTAGCGCTGGTGGACGTACGGCAACAGGGCCTGCGCGTCCACCCGTTCGACGATCCGGCCGCGCTGGCCGCTGGTCTTCTCGCCGAGCGTGAGCTCCAGCAGGCGCAGCACCGGCAGGTCGGCGACGGGGTCGTACGGCGACTCGCGGAGGACGACCTCCCCGGTGACGCGCTCCAGCCGGCGGACCTTCTCCTCGCGCACGCAGTGCACCAGCAGCGGGTCGCCGTCGAAGCCGGAGCCGTCCACCGCCGGCAGGAACTTGAAGTAGAAGTCGGTCTTCGGGGCGGGCTCGGGCAGCGGCAGCGGGCCGTCGACCGTGCCGCGCACCTCGACGAAGGCGACGCCGTGCCGGGCGAGGGCCGCGCGGATCCGCGAGCCGTCCCGCTCGACGGTCACCTCGCCGAGCTTCTTGGGTTCGCCGAAGACCTCACGGCCGCCGGTGAGGGCGCGCTCGTGGGTCATCGGCATGACCAGCGGGTACCAGCCCTCGACCGCGCCGTGCGCGGCGGCGACCGCGAACGAGCCCGCGCCGAGCGGGTATCCGGGCAGCTGGACCTTGCTGACGCTGACCCGGGCCAGGGGCCGGCCGGCCGGCTTGAGCGGCGGCGGCAGGACGGCCGCCACCGCGTCCGGGTCGGTCTCCCAGACGGCCACCACCCCGGTGGACCACACGTCCGGGAGCTTCGTGGTGCGCGCGTCCGCGATCTCCGCCTCGGTCCGAGCGCCGTACCGTACGCGTGCCATCCGCCGTACCGCCCTTCCGTCGGCCGTCCGTGCTCATGGCGGGGTGCACGTTGGCACCGGGAGGCGAAAAGGTCCATAGCCACGCGAAGGGCGGTCGGGACGGAGTCGGCGGCCGGGCGACGGGCCGTCAGGGCGGACGGGGCAGCAGGGCATTCGAACGGGCGGCCGCGGCGGGCGACCTGACGGTCCGGGCTGTCGGTGCGGGCCCGTATCCTCAATGACCATGCTCGAAGACCCCACGACCGCAGTGTCCCCCGGCACCCCGTGGCCGGCCGCGTATCCCAAGGGATACGCCGTCGTCGACGTGGAGACCACCGGACTGGCCCGGGACGACCGGATAATCAGCGCGGCCGTCTACCGGCTGGACGAGCGCGGCGAGGTCGAGGACCACTGGTACACGCTGGTCAACCCCGAGCGCGACCCGGGTCCGGTGTGGATCCACGGCCTGACGAGCGAGGTGCTCGAAGGCGCGCCGCTCTTCCCCGACATCGCCGAGGAGTTCTCGGCCCGGCTGGACGGCCGGGTGCTGGTCGCGCACAACGCGGTCTTCGACTGGCAGATGATCGCGCGGGAGTACGCGCGCGCGAAGACGGCGGCCCCGGTGCGGCAGCGGCTGTGCACGATCGCGCTCGCCAAGGAGCTGGACCTGCCGCTGCCCAACCACAAACTGGAGACCCTGGCGGCGCACTTCGGGGTCGTGCAGCGGCGGGCGCACCACGCGCTGGACGACGCGCGCGTGCTCGCGGAGGCGTTCCGGCCCAGTCTGCGGGCCGCGGCGGCGGGCAACGTACGGCTGCCGCTCCTGGAGTGCCGTCCCCTGACGGAGTGGTCGGACACGCCCCGGATCGGGCCCCAGGCGAGCGGCGGACACGGCGGCTACCGGCCCGGCGGCTGGCGGCCGGCCCGCAAGCGCCCGGCGTGCCCCTACCCGAACCCCGGCCGGTACGAGGACGGCAGACCGCTGAAGCAGGGCATGCGGGTGGCGTTCTCCGGGGACACGTCGATCGAGCGGGAGCTCCTGGAGGACCGGGCGGTCGAGGCGGGTCTGCACGTCTCGACGAGCATCTCGCGGCTCACCAGTCTGCTCGTCACCAACGACCCCGACTCGGGCACCTCGAAGGTCCTCAAGGCCCGGCAGTTCGGTACGCCGGTGGTCGACGAGGCGGCCTTCGGGCAGCTGCTGCGGGACGTGGCACCGGCCACGGAGCGGTGACCGCCCGCGCGTGCCGTACACCCGCCCCGCGTGCCCCGCACCCACCCGCGCGTGCCGTACACCCGCCCCGCGTGCCCCGCACCCACCCGCGCGTGCCGTACACCCGTCCGCACCAGCCGTGCGGACGGGTGATTGCCGTACGACTCGCCCGGCGCCCGCTCGCCCGCGCGCGGCCGACCGCCCACCCTGTGGCGCATGGCGAAATGTGAAGTTTGCGGCAATGACTACGGAATGACCTTCGAGGTGCACGCGCAGGGCGCGGTCCATGTCTTCGACTGCTTCTCCTGCGCGATCCACCGGATGGCCCCGGTCTGCGAGCACTGCAAGGTCTCGATCATCGGCCAGGGCGTGGAGGCGGACAACCAGTGGTTCTGCGGGGCCCACTGCGCCCGCGAGGCCGGGAAGGCGGGCATCGTCGACCGCGTCTGACCCGGTACCCGCCCGAACGCGCCCCACGACCGAGTTGTACGGTCGTGGGGTGTACCGCTTCCTGTTGACTCGGCAGTGGGTGATCCTCACCCTCATCTCGCTGCTTCTGATCCCGACGATGATCCGGCTGGGGATCTGGCAGAAGCACCGGTACGAGGAGCGCAGCGCCCGCAACCAGCTGGTCGCCGACGCCCTCGGTGCCAAGCCGGTGCCGGTGGAGCAGGTGACCGAGCCGGGGCACGCCGTGACCCGCAAGGAGCGGTACCACACCGTCACCGCGACCGGCACCTTCGACACCGCCGACGAGGTCGTCGTCCGCCGCCGTACCAACTCCGACGACGAGGTCGGCTATCACGTTCTCACCCCCTTCGTGCTGACCGACGGCAAGGTGCTGCTGGTCAACCGGGGCTGGATCCCGTCCGACGGCCCGAGCCAGACCACCTTCCCGAAGATCCCTGCGCCGCCGGCCGGCAAGGTCACCGTCCAGGGCAGGCTGATGCCCGACGAGACCACCGCGGCCAGCGGCATCAAGGATCTCAAGGGCCTGCCCGACCGGCAGGTCATGCTGATCAACAGCGAGGAGCAGGCGCGCCGGCTCGGCAAGCAGGTGCTCGGCGGCTACATCCAGCAGACGGCACCCGAGCCCAAGGGCGACACCCCGGAACAGATTTCCGACCCGGGCAAGGAAGACGCGCCGCTGAACTACGCGTACATGATCCAGTGGTGGCTGTTCGCGGCGGGCGTCCCCTGGGGCTTCTTCGTGCTGGCCCGCCGTGAGGCACGCACGCGTGCGGAGGCGGCGGAGCAGGAGACGGCCGAGGAGGCCGAACCGGCCGCCGTCTGAGCCCCCGTACCACGTCACTCCCCCGGCCCACCCCCTGATTGGCCCTCCGGCCGGCAGGGAAACCGGCTCCCGTGGACCGACGCATCGAGGACTACGCGCTCATCGGCGACGAGCAGACCGCGGCCCTGGTCGGCCGGGACGGCTCCATCGACTGGCTGTGCCTGCCCCGCTTCGACTCGGCCGCCTGCTTCGCCAGGCTCCTGGGCGACGAGGACCACGGCCACTGGCGGATCGCCCCCAGCGGCGCCACGACCTGCACCAGGCGCGGCTACCGGCCCGACACCCTGGTCCTGGACACCGAGTGGGAGACCGCCGAGGGCACGGTCCGCGTCACCGACCTGATGCCCCAGCGCGAGCACGCGCCCGACGTCGTACGCATCGTCGAGGGCGTCAGCGGCCGTGTCACCGTGCACAGCGCGCTCCGGCTCCGCTTCGACTACGGCTCGGTCATTCCGTGGATGCGCCGCTCCGGCGGCCACCGGGTCGCGGTCGCCGGTCCCGACTCGGTGTGGCTGCGCAGCGAACCGTCCGTGCGGACCTGGGGCGAGGACTTCGGCACGCACTCGGAGTTCACCGTCGCGGAGGGCGAGCGGGTCGCGTTCGTGCTCACCTGGCACCCCTCGCACCAGCAGCGGCCACCGCTCGTGGACCCCTACGAGGCGCTGCGGTCCAGCGTCACCGACTGGCGGCGCTGGACCGCCCGCTGCACCTACGACGGCCCGCACCGGGACACGGTCGTGCGGTCCCTGATCACCCTGAAGGCGCTCAGCTACGAGCCGACCGGCGGCATCGTCGCCGCGGCCACCAGCTCGCTGCCCGAGGAGGTGGGCGGGGTGCGCAACTGGGACTACCGGTTCTGCTGGCTGCGCGACTCCACGCTCACCCTCGGCGCCCTGCTCGCGGCCGGCTACCACAAGGAGGCCGAGCGCTGGCGCGACTGGCTGGTGCGCGCGGTCGCCGGCGACCCGGCGGACCTGCAGATCATGTACGGCCTCGCGGGCGAGCGCCGGCTGCCCGAGTTCGAGCTGCCCTGGCTGCCCGGCTTCGCCGACTCCAGGCCGGTCCGCGTCGGCAACGGAGCCGTCGACCAGCTCCAGCTGGACGTCTACGGCGAGGTGATGGACTCGCTGTCGCTGGCCCGCACCGCCGGTCTGCCCACCAAGCCGCACATGTGGGCCATCCAGTGCGCGCTGATGAAGTTCCTGGAGAAGGCCTGGCGGCAGCCCGACGAGGGGCTGTGGGAGGTGCGCGGCGGCCGCCGCCACTTCGTGCACTCCAAGGTGCTGGTGTGGGTGGCCGCGGACCGGGCGGTACAGACCCTGGAGGACCACGCTGAACTCAAGGGCGAGTTGACGCGATGGCGCGCGCTGCGCGACGAGGTGCACCGGGAGGTGTGCGAGAAGGGCTACGACCCGAAGCGCAACACCTTCACGCAGTACTACGGCTCGCGCGAACTCGACGCCGCCCTGCTGCTGATCCCGCGCGTCGGCTTCCTTCCCCCGGACGACCCGCGGGTGGTCGGCACGGTGGACGCGATCCGCGACGACCTGGGCCAGAGCGGGTTCCTGCGCCGCTACGACACCGACGCGATCGGCGTCGACGGGATGCCCGGCGGCGAGGGCGCCTTCCTGGCCTGCTCGTTCTGGCTCGCCGACGCGCTGCACATGACGGGCCGCACCGACGAGGCGAAGGAACTGTTCGAACGGCTGGTGGGCCTCGTCAACGACGTGGGGCTGCTGTCCGAGGAGTACGACCCGGAGACCGGGCGTCAGCTGGGCAACTTCCCGCAGGCGTTCAGCCACATCGGGCTGGTGAACACCGCCCTCACGCTCTTCGGTGGCGAGCAGGCAGGATAGGGGCCATGGATCTTGGACTGAAGGACCGGGTGTACGTCGTCACCGGAGCGACCCGCGGGCTGGGCCACGCGGCCGCGCGCGAGCTGGTCGCGGACGGGGCGAAGGTCGTGGTGACCGGCCGCGACGAGAAGCGGGCCGCCGACGTGGCGGCCGTACTGGGGCCGAACGCGGTGGGCGTGGCCGTCGACAACGCGGACCCGGCGGCGCCGGAGCGGTTGATCGCGACCGCCCGTGAGCGCTTCGGCGGGTTCGACGGCATCCTCGTGAGCGTCGGCGGGCCGCCGGCCGGGTTCGTCGCCGACAACACGGACGACGACTGGCAGGCCGCGTTCGAGTCGGTGTTCCTCGGGGCCGTACGGCTCGCCCGGGCAGCCGCGGCCGAGTTGGGGGACGGCGGCGTCATCGGGTTCGTGCTGTCCGCGTCGGTGTACGAGCCGATCCCCGGGCTCACGATCTCCAACGGGCTGCGGCCGGGTCTCGCCGGGTTCGCCAAGTCGCTGGCGGACGAACTGGGGCCGCGCGGGATCCGGGTGGTGGGGTTGCTGCCGTCCCGGATCGACACGGACCGGGTGCGGGAGCTGGACACGATGTCCGCCGACCCGGAGGCGACGCGGGCCGAGCACGAGTCGCGGATCCCGCTGCGGCGGTACGGGACTCCGGAGGAGTTCGGGCGGGTGGCGGCGTTCCTGATGTCTCCGGCCGCGTCCTACCTGACGGGGATCATGGTGCCCGTGGACGGGGGGACGAGGCACGGGTTCTGACCGTGCCGCCGGTCAACCGGACGCGGGCCGCTTGCCGTTCACGAGCAGGCCGAGGGCGAACTCGAAGCGGTCCTGTCCGGTGCCGGAGATCAGCTCGGCGGCATGGCGCCGGGTCTGCGGGAACCTCTCCGCCGGCAGCGCGGAGAGGCGGTCCAGCAGTTCCTCGTGCCCGAGCACCCATTCCGCATCCGGGTGCCGGCGCCGTTGCCGGACCAGCGACTGCTCCAGCGCACAGGCGCTGACGTAGAGGGACAGCGCGTCGCGGGCCCATCCGGCCGTCCTCGGTTCGATGCCGCCCGCGAGCAGGATCGCCAGGATTCCTTCGCCGACCCGCAGGGTCTCCAGGTCGGTCGACACCACGGCCGGCGCGGCGCGCGAGACCCCGGGGTACTCGGGGTACAGGTCGCGGATCTGTGTGTACACCCCGATCAGCCGCGGTGCGTGCGCGTGGCCCCGGACGACGCTGTCAGGTCACCCTTTCCGCGCGGTGCTTCACCGAGGTCAGGCGGACCTCCGCGGGGAGCCTGCGCAGGGCCGCCGAGTCCCGGGCGTGCGTCAGGGCCTGAGCCGTCAGGGTGTCCAGAGCCTCCCCCGGGGCCACGTCCGGCTCCAGCTGGAGCCACACCCGAACCTCCGGAGCCGTGCGTGTGCCCCTCAGCACCGCCTGGGCGTGGGAGACGCCCTCCTGGCGGGCGGCGTCCGCCGCCAGGACGGTCTCCAGGGCCCGGCCGCGCAGCAGCGCGTTCTCACCGTCTCCGGTGTCCACCAGGACCTCGGTCAGGCGGCGCCGGCGCAGTTGGGCGGTCAGCCACCAGAGGGCGAGCAGGAACAGCACGGCCAGTGCGGCCAGGACCGTCGGCCACCACCAGCCCTCGGCGCGCCAGTGGGTGCGCTCGGCCGTGGTGAGCAGGACGTCGTGCCGCCCCTGGTGGATCCACCAGGACGGGGACGGGGCGCCGAGGCCGACGGCCAGGACCGAGCCGCCGAGGGCGAGGAGCAGGAGACCCGCGAGGGCGATCAGTACGCGGTTGACGGTGCCGAGCACGACGTCACCCCTTCCGGCCGGGGCGGATCACCTGCAGGGTCAGGGCGGGCGCGTGGGCCAGCCCCATGGCGTGGATCGCGTCGGTCAGGGCCGCCTCCAGGTCGCCCCGCACCTCGTCGAGTTCACGGAAGTGGGAGACGGCGAGGACGTGGGCGCGGGACCGGTGCAGCCGTACCCGCACCCGGCGCACGCCGGAGATCTCCATGGCCCGGTCGCGCAGCACCAGCTCTGCCGCGTCCCGGCGCAGTGCGGCGCGGACGTCGGGGTGGGTGCGCCGCATGGGCAGCAGGTCCCGCAGGCCGGGCGTGACGGCCAGGACCAGCAGCCACAGGCCGAGGGCCGCGGCGATGCCCGCGCCCACCAGGACCCAGGTGGCGTCGAGCCGCTGCGTCGCCAGTTGGTGGGCCAGTTCGCGGCGCCAGCGCATGGCGGGGTGGTGGGCCCGTACGGCGGCGACGTCGTACAGGAAGGCGCCCGCGGTCACCAGGACGAGCACCGCGACCAGGGTGGCGGGGGCGCGGCGCGGGGACCAGAAGCGGGACTCACGGCCGGCCGGCGGCGCGGCGGCCGCCGGCGGTGGCTTCTCGATGACCGGTGTCTGCTCCGTGCTCATCACGCCCTCCCCTGGCTCCGGTCCGGGTGCAGCCGTTCGACGTGGACCGCGACCTCCCGGACGTCCATGTCCACCAACGCGCCTACCCGCTCGACCACATGTCGACGCACGGCCGCGCACCGCGCGCCGATGTCGGACGGATAGTCGAGTTCGAGGTGGACCCGGACGCGGGCCGTGTCGTGGTGCGTGACCACGGTGGCGTGCGGGGGTACGGCGTCCTTCGAGAGGGGGCCGAGCGCTTCGCGGGCCGCCTGTGCGGCGATCTTCGCCACCACCCGGTCGGCGATCCGGACGGCCCCCCGGTCGCCGGGCGGCACCGCCGTCGGGGCGCAGCGCGTCTCATCGCTCGCGGGGGTCATCGCCGGCGGTCGCGCCGGTCGTCACGGGTACGGAAGAAGTCACCGAGTTCGAGGTCTCCCTCCGCGAACCGCCCGACGACGAACCCGATGGCCCCGAGCGCCGCCACCAGCAGGAAGGCGCCGAACCCGCCGAAGTACCCGGCGAAGCCCAGCGCCATGCCGGCGATCATGCCGACGACGGCCATACTCATGGTGCGCTCCCCTCAGCGGTCCCGGTCAGCGGTCCCGCGACGATCCCGGCCGACGGTCACTGGAGCCGGGACTCCGGCTCTTCTTCCTCTTCCTCCGGGAGCTTCACATCACTCACCGCGATGTTGACCTCCACCACTTCGAGACCGGTCATGCGCTCCACGGCGGCGATCACGTTCTCGCGGACCGCGCGGGCCACGTCGGCGATCGACACGCCGTAGTCCACGACGATCTCCAGGTCCAGCGCGGTCTGCACCTCACCGACCTCGGCCTTCACACCCCGGCTCACGGACTTCGAGCCGCCGGGCACCCGGTCGCGCACCACGCCGAAGGTGCGGGCGAGGCCGCTGCCCATCGCGTGCACGCCGACCACGTCCCGGGCCGCCAGCCCGGCGATCTTCTCCACCACTCCGTCGGCGATGGTCGTCCGCCCCCGCGTCGCCGGGTCGCCGCCACCGCGCCTGACCGTCTTCCGGGTCTGCACCGTCGGGTCCTTCTCGGGCTCCGCCGCCATCTCGGTCATCGCCGTGCGTCCCTTCCCGTCGCCGTCCTGCGACCACCGTACGTGCGGATGTCCTGTCGTGCCCCGGAGATGCGGCAGGCTGGAGCAATGACGGCGGAGCGACGGACAGACACGCTGCGGCACCTGCTGGGCCTGGGCAGGCTTCTCCCGCTGGGCGGGCCGCAGGACGGGGCGTGGCTCGCGGAGGCGGCGGCGGACGCGGTCCTGCGGCGGGCGGCGGCCGGGGTGGCGGGGGTGCGGCTGGGCGCGGTGCGGATCGCACTGACGGATCCGGCGGAGGCGGCGGAGGCCGTCGTACCGGCGCCGCCCGGGGCGGTGCCGCCGGGGCCGTTGCGGCTGTCGGCGGACTTCGCGGCGACGGCGGCCGAGCCCCTGCCGGCGACCGCGTCGCGACTGCGCCGGGCACTGGCGGCGGCCACGGAGCGGCTGGGGCTGCCGGTCGTCGAGACGGACCTGCGGGTGACCGACCTGCTGGCGGAGGAGGCGGCGGAACCGGAGACCGGATCCGCGCCCCGGCCGCCGTCGGTCCGCGAGGGGGCTGATCCCGAGCGGGCCGGGGTGACGGCGGCGGCGCTGGCGGTGCCGGGGGTGGCCCGGGTGACGGGAGCACTGAGCCGGGACGTCCACTTCGACACCGCGCTGCCGCGTCGCCATGTACGGGTGGAGGTGGCCCTGACCGACGGCCCGCGGGCCGTGGAGGTCGCCCGCCGGGTCCGTACAGCGGTCGGCGAGGCACTGGACGACCGGCCGACGGTGGCGGTACTGGTGACGGACGTCAACTGAACCGCCCCACCGGGAACACGCGAAGGCTGTGCTGATGACAGACGCCGGCGAAAGCGCCCCGTAAGGGGCGCGGGGAACTGCGCGACCAGCCCTCACCGGCCCGCGGGGAATCGCACGACCAACCCCCACCGGCCCGCGGACAACCGCACGACCAACCCCCACCGGCCCGCGGACAACCGCACGGCCAACCCCCACCACCCGCCCGCGGAGAACTACTCGCCCACCCCCGCGAGGTCCCGCAGCCGTCGAGCCTGTGCCTGCCGCTCCGCGGCCCGCTGCTCGTCGTAGGTGCGGTCGGCGGCGCCCCGCAGCAGCGCCTTGGTCTCCACGACGGCGTCCCGCGGCGCAGCCAGCAGCGCCCCGGCCAGGTCCCGTACCGCCGCGTCGAGTTCGCCCGCCGGCACCGCGACGTTCGCCAGCCCGGAGGCCACCGCCTCCTCGGCCTGGACGTACCGGCCGGTCGCGCAGATCTCCAGCGCGCGGGCATAGCCCACCAGGGAGACGAGCGGGTGCGTGCCGGTCAGGTCCGGCACCAGCCCGAGGCTCGTCTCGCGCATGGCGAACTGCACGTCGTCCGCGACGACGCGCAGGTCACAGGAGAGGGCCAGCTGGAAGCCGGCCCCGATGGCGTACCCCTGCACGGCGGCGATCGACACGATGTCGCTCTGCCGCCACCAGGTGAACGCCTCCTGGAATTCGGCGATGGACGCGTCGAGTCCGGCGTCGTCGCGGCCCGCGAGTTCGATGAAGGTCGGCTCGCCGGGGATCCCCTCCGGCGTGAACATCTGCCGGTCGAGGCCCGCGGAGAAGGACTGTCCCTCACCGCGCAGCACGACCACCCGGACCGACCCCGGCAGCGACCGCCCGGCCTCGGCCAACGCCCGCCACAGCGCGGGGCTCTGGGCGTTGCGCTTGGCCGGGTTGGTCAGCGTCACCGTGGCGAGCGCGTCGTCGACGGTGAGCCGTACGCCGTCCTTGTCGAGAACAGGAGCGAGGTCCTGGTCGGGCGAAGCCATGGGGCGCCTCCGATGTGTGCGGTCGTCAGGCAGTGCCGTTACGGCATGCTAAGTGACTGCACAGTAACCACCCGGCCGATCACTCGACCGACCGGGTGGCCACCATCGAAGCCGATGGGCCGCCCGGGGTCAGGACGCGGCTTTCTTGCCCCGCGTCGCCCCGCCGCGCCCACGCAGCGTGACACCCGACTCGCTGAGCATCCGGTGGACGAAGCCATACGAGCGGCCGGTTTCCTCGGCCAGTGCCCGAATGCTCGCACCGGAGTCGTACTTCTTCTTCAGGTCTGCCGCGAGCTTGTCGCGCGCGGCGCCGGTTACCCGGCTGCCCTTCTTCAGAGTCTCGGCCACCCGTGCCTCCTCATGGGAAGTGCGCTCTGGTCCCCTCATGATCACCCCTCCGGGGCGTGATGGCCACCCATTCGGCAAGGTCCGTGAGACATCGTTGTGACGACAGGAGCGCATCCCCACATACGGAATCTGCGATTCCGCAGCGGGTTGTCCGTGGACCCGAACGGGTTCGTCCGTGAAGTGGCAGGTCAGGCGAGCAAAACGGCCGATCCCTTGTCGACAAAGGGATCGGCCGCGAAATCGATGTAGGACACACCTCGATACGAGGAGATCTCACACAGATGATGGATCACCGATAGGCCGAATGATCCATAGCCAGTGGATCAGATATTCGATCAAACGACGCTGACGGGGCCGGCTCTCAGGCGAGGGCGACCAGATCGGCGTAGTCGGCGCCCCACAGGTCCTCGACGCCGTCGGGCAGCAGGATGATCCGCTCGGGCTGGAGTGCCTCCACGGCACCCTCGTCGTGGGTGACGAGGACGACGGCGCCCTTGTAGGTGCGCAGGGCGCCGAGGATCTCCTCGCGGCTGGCGGGGTCGAGGTTGTTGGTCGGCTCGTCCAGGAGCAGGACGTTCGCGGCGGAGACGACCAGGGTGGCGAGGGCGAGGCGGGTCTTCTCGCCGCCGGAGAGGACCCCGGCCGGCTTGTCGACGTCATCGCCGGAGAACAGGAACGAGCCCAGCACCTTGCGGACCTCGACGAGGTCCATGTCGGGGGCCGAGGAGCGCATGTTCTCCAGGACCGTGCGGTCCGGGTCCAGGGTCTCGTGCTCCTGCGCGTAGTAGCCGAGCTTGAGGCCGTGCCCCTCGATGACCTCGCCGGTGTCGGGCTGCTCGACGCCGCCGAGCAGGCGCAGCAGGGTGGTCTTGCCGGCGCCGTTGAGGCCGAGGATGACGACCCGGGAGCCCTTGTCGATGGCCAGGTCGACGTCGGTGAAGATCTCCAGCGAGCCGTACGACTTCGACAGGCCCTCGGCGGTCAGCGGGGTCTTGCCGCAGGGCGCGGGATCCGGGAAGCGGAGCTTGGCGACCTTGTCGGAGACCCGGACGGCGTCCAGTCCGGCCAGCAGCTTGTCGGCGCGGCGGGCCATGTTCTGCGCGGCGACCGTCTTGGTGGCCTTGGCACGCATCTTGTCGGCCTGCGAGTGCAGCGCGGCCGCCTTCTTCTCGGCGTTGGCGCGCTCGCGCTTGCGGCGCTTCTCGTCGGCCTCGCGCTGCTGCTGGTAGAGCTTCCAGCCCATGTTGTAGACGTCGATCTGGGAGCGGTTGGCGTCCAGGTAGAAGACCTTGTTGACGACCGTCTCGACCAGGTCGACGTCGTGGGAGATCACGATGAAGCCGCCGCGGTAGGTCTTCAGGTAGTCGCGCAGCCAGACGATCGAGTCGGCGTCGAGGTGGTTGGTCGGCTCGTCCAGCAGGAGCGTGTCCGCGTCCGAGAACAGGATCCGGGCCAGCTCGATACGGCGGCGCTGACCGCCGGAGAGCGTGTGCAGGGGCTGACCGAGCACGCGGTCGGGCAGGTTGAGCGCGGCGGCGATGGTGGCGGCCTCGGCCTCGGCGGAGTATCCGCCCTTGGTGAGGAACTCGGTCTCCTGGCGCTCGTACTGCCGCAGCGCCTTCTCGCGGGTGGCGCCCTGGCCGTTGGCGATGCGCTGCTCGTTCTCGCGCATCTTGCGGATCAGTACGTCGAGGCCGCGGGCGGAGAGGATGCGGTCGCGGGCGAGCACGTCGAGGTCGCCGGTACGGGGGTCCTGCGGGAGGTAGCCGACCTCGCCGGAGCGGGTGACGGTACCCGCGGCGGGGATGCCGTCGCCGGCCAGCACCTTGGTGAGGGTGGTCTTGCCGGCGCCGTTGCGGCCGACCAGGCCGATGCGGTCGCCCTTGGCGACACGGAACGTCGCGTTCTCGATGAGGATGCGGGCACCGGCGCGCAGCTCGATACCGGAGGCGGAGATCACGGACAGACTCCAGAGCGTACGGATAGTGACGGGTGGACGGCCGAGGACGTTCCCGCCGTCTAATGCGCGAGGAGAATGGCCATGGGCCAAGTCTAACGGGGCGGCGCAAGCGCTTTTTCGGTGCGCGGGTGTTCGGGGCGCCCCGCACGGGGCGGCTCGTTGCCCAGGGGGGTGCGGTGCGGGGCGATTTTGCCCAGGTCGTCCACGGCGACGAGCTGCGCGGTCCAGGCGCCCGTAGCGCACGGCTGGGCGACGAGCAGGGCGTGGCCGTGACGTACGGCACGTTCGGGGCGGAAGGCGCAGCCTGCGCGGGCGGGCAGCACCCAGCGCAGGTCGCCGTCGGCGGTACGGTACGCGGCGATCCGGGACGGGGTGACGACCGCGAGGATGCCGCGGCGCAGGGGGCGCAGGACGCCGGCGCCGCCCCGGGCGCGCAGCCAGTCGCTCGCCGCGGGCAGGGCGCGGTGCCAGCGCACGGAGCGGCCGTCGGTGTCGGTGACGAGTCCGTCGTCCCAGACGGTGATCGCCTGCCCGCGCGTGGGCAGCACGCTGAGCGGGCGCCGGCCCGGGCGCGCGTACCGCCAGCGCAGGTTCCGCCCGTCGTACGCCTCGACGGCGCCGCCACGCGCGCGTGCGGTGTGCGCGGGCGGTCCCGAGGTGAGGTGGTCGCCGTAGGGGGCGGGGCGGATCTGGTGGGCGACGGTGAGGAGCCCGGCCGCCAGCAGCAGGGCGAGGGTGAGGAGGCGCTTGACGGGCCGGCGGGCGGGGGGCGTCCTCGGGAGGGCGCCGGGAGGCCGGTGCGGGGAGGGGGCCGGGGGCCGGTGCCGGTGGGCCGTGGCGGACTGCTCCAGGAGTGCTCCGGTGTCGGGTGGCACGGTTCTCCTGTGCCGCAGAACGGCCACTCCTTCCCCTTTCGGTGCCCGGCTTCCCCTTTCGGTGCCCGGCCGGGCGCCCCTGTGCCGCGGGTCAGGCGCAGAGCGTAGCCACGGCCGCGGCGGGCGGGCGGGCGTGACGCGGGGGCGGGGCGGGACGTCGCCCGTTCGGGCGTCGGTCCGGTCATCGGCGCGAAGTGCCGGCGCGGATGCCGCAAGGTGGTGGTGGGGGACGGTGCGAGCAGAAGGCGGTGCCCCATGCGGTTCGACGACGACGCGAACCTGGACACCTCCGAGGTGCAGGACGTCCGGGGCAGCCGGATCCCGGGCGGCAGGAAGACCGTCGGTGGCGGTCTGGCCGGCCTGATCGCGCTGCTTCTCGCCCTGTTCTTCGGTGTCGGCCCGGACCAGCTGGGGCTCTCCTCCGGGGACAGCTCGCCCGCGCCCGCCTCCTCGCCGGCGCAGGTGCAGCAGAGCTGCCGTACCGGAAGGGACGCGAACAGCAAGGAGGACTGCCGGATCGTGGCGGTGGTCAACAGCGTGCAGGACTACTGGACGCAGGAGTTCCGGCGCCGCCACGGCACCTACACGGCCGCCCCCACGGTCTTCTTCAGCGGGCGGGTCGGCACGGCGTGCGGGACGGCGACCTCGGCGGTGGGGCCGTTCTACTGCCCGGGCGACCGGAAGGTCTATCTGGACCTCGGCTTCTTCGACGAACTGCGGTCCAAGTTCGGCGCGAGCGGGGGGCCGTTCGCGCAGGCGTACGTCGTCGCGCACGAGTACGGGCACCATGTGCAGGACCTGATGGGCACGTTGCGCAGGGCACAGTCCAACCTGACGGGTGTGAACAGCAATTCGGTGCGGCTGGAGCTGCAGGCCGACTGCTACGCCGGGGTGTGGGCGCACCACGCCACCACCACGAAGGACGAGTCGACCGGCCGCCCGCTGATCACCAGCCTGACGACCGCGGACATCCGGGACGGGCTGGACGCGGCGGCAGCCGTGGGCGACGACCGGATCCAGGAGCGGTTCCAGGGGCGGGTGACGCCGGAGACGTGGACGCACGGGTCGGCCGAGCAGCGGCAGCAGTAGTTCTACCAGGGCTACCGCAGCGGCGACATGGCGCGCTGCAACACCTTCGGGTGAGCGGCTGACCTGCAACGACGCTACAGGCCGGGGGCGTTGTCAGTCCCGGGTGCAAGACTGGTGACCAGGCCGGAACGACGGCTTTCGGGGGACCGACGCACGAAGGAGTGATCGGGATGGCGGGCACGGGTGGTGGGCGGCCGAGCATCTATCCGTCGCTGCTTTACACGGACGCGAAGGCGGCGATCAAGCAGCTGACGGAGGCTTTCGGCTTCACCGAACTGTCGGTGTACGAGGGCGAGGACGGGATGGTGCTGCACGCCGAGCTGGTGCAGGGCAACGGCGCGGTGATGCTGGGCTCCCGGGGCCGCGGCGGCCGGTTCGACGCGGCGATGGAGGGCGGCGGCCCGACCGGGGTGTACATCGTCGTGGACGACGTCGACGCACACCACCAGCGCGCCGTCGACCACGGCGCCGAGATCCTGATGCCCCCGACCGACCAGGACTACGGTTCGCGCGACTACATGGCCCGGGACGTCGAGGGCAACGTCTGGAGCTTCGGCACGTACGCCCCCGAGATAGCCGACTGAGCGGGTCCGGCGACGTCCGACACGGTTCGGCGCCCCGTCGACGGCGCCGCAGTCGACCGACGGCAGACGGCAGACGGCGCATCTCGGCGCTTCCGAGGATGCGTTCAGCCTCCGGTGTGCACCTGGAAGGCGGCCCGGCGGACGGCCTTGGCCAGCGCCGGGTCGGGGTGGGCGGCGGCGAGCGCGACCAGGACCTGCACGGTGCGCGGGTGGCCGACGGCGCGGACCTCGTCGAGCAGTGCGGGGACCGTGGGCTGCAGTGCCGACTCCAGGTGGCGGACGAGCAGCGGGGCCTCGCCGTGGTCGGCGACCGCGGCGGCCGTGTCCACCCAGAGCCAGGTGGCCTCCTCGCGGGTGAGCACTTCGTGCGCGTCCTCGGGGTCGACCCCGTCGTGCTCGGCGAGCCACAGCAGGGCGTACGGCCGCAGGGTCGGCTCGTCGACGACCGCGCGGACGTCCGGTTCGGCGGGGGCGCCGACGACGCGCAGCGCCTCGAAGGCGAGGCCGCGCAGCAGGGCGTCCTCGCCGCGGGCGGCGTCGACGAGTTCGGTGACGGCGCCGCCGACAGGGCGGGCGGCGAGCCAGGCGCGGTACTCGGCGCGGGCCGCGTTGGGGCGCAGCTGGGCGCAGCCGCGCAGCATCTCCTCGGCGGCGACCTCGATGTTGCCCGCGGGGCTCTGCGCGGCGACGCAGATCTGCTCCAGCTTGACCCAGACCGCCCAGCTGCCCAGCGGGGTGAGGGTGGCCTGGCCGTCGCCGTAGGTCAGCGCGCCGACGGCGGCGAGGGCGTGCAGGGCCCAGTCGAGGAGGGGGGCGAGTTCGGCCTCGTCGGCGGGGGCCGGGTCCTCGGCCGGGGCGTGCTCCGCCGGGTCGGCGTCGGCGGAGCGCACGGCGGCGAGCGGCCGGGCGGTCCCGGTGCCGTGCTCCGTGTCGTAGGGGACCTCGCAACGCTCGGTGCGCAGTTCGGTGACCCGCTGTCGCAGCAGGTCCAGGAGCTGCTCGACCGGGACGGGACCGGCGGACAGCTGGAGGAAGGAGAGCACCTGGGGCATGGCCGAGACGACTTCGGCGACGGCGGCGGGCTCGAACTCGGCGGGCTCCGGGTGGGCGAGCGACCAGGCGTCGAACAAGGCGACCCAGCCGCGCAGCACGGCGCTGTCGTCACGGTCCCAGGCACGCAGGCGCCAGCCGGGGCGCGCGCTGTCCCCGTGCACCTCGACCAGACCGGCGAGGCGGGCGGTGTCCCAGTCGGCGCGGACCTGAGCGGCGGTCAGGCCCAGGTCGTCGGACGCGCGTTCGGCGGACGCGTCGGAGAGCGTGGCCTTGCCGTCGGCGGTCGCGCCGTCGCTGCCCGGCCCGAGGGCGGCGTCCGCCCAGTAGGCGACGCGGGCCGCGCCGGCCAGACCGGAGCGTGCCATTCTGGCCAGCTCGGCGGGGGCCGGGGTGCCCTCGGGCGGGCGGGGTGCGGGGCGGCGCGCGGGCCGCTGGTTCATCGCTCGGGGGGCGGCGGCCAGGGGTCGCGTTCGGACGAGTCGAAGCCTTGAGTCGCGCGGGATACGGGACGTCACGGGTGCAGTCTTCCGGTTGACGGTCCGAAAACCCAAACGGAATGTCACGGCGGGCGACGGGGCTGGCCAACGCACGGGGTGCGAAGGGAGGCGGGGAGACATGTTCAGGCCAGTGGTACGGCGTTAAACGGAACCTCCGGAACCGGCTGGAAGCGGGGTCTCCGGCCCGGGACGGCGAGCGGCCGGGGGCGCGGAGGGGAAGGACCGGCGGATGCGGGAAGAATCACACCGGGGTGCCGTCGGATGCCCGTCAGGTGCCCGTCAGGTGCCCGTCGGACACCCCGCGGATGCCCCTTGGATGCCAGGGGGCGCGTCGCCGGGGATAGCTTTCCCGGTCGTGCGCGCCGGGGAGCACGCTCCGGGGCGGTTCACATCAGGGGCGTGAGGAACCGGCGCAGTCGTTCCTCGTACTCCTCCGGATCGGCGTTCCACATGGCGCTGTGCGGGGCGTCCGGGACGGTGTGCAGGGCGACCAGGTCGGGGCGGCGCTCGGCGAGGCGGCGGGAGTACGCCCAGGGGGCCACGGTGTCGTCGGGGCCGTGCACGACCAGGGTGGGCACGGTGAGCCGGTCCGGGTCGGCGAGGTCCGCGGTGTGGTCGGCGTGCAGGCCGGCGCGGCCCTGGGCGGCGCGTACCGCGAGCGGCAGCAGGGGCTCGGGGGTGTGCCGGGCCTGGGCGAGCGCGCGCAGGGTGGCCTCCCAGCTGAGTACCGGGGAGTCCAGGACGAGGCCGGAGATCCGCTCGCGCAGTGCGGAGTGGGCGGCGGCGCGCAGCGCCATGGTGGCGCCGGTGGACCAGCCGTGCAGGACGACGCGGCGGGCGCCGTAGCGGACGGCGTAGCGGATCGCCGCGTCCAGGTCGCGCCACTCGCTCTCGCCGAGGTGGTTCAGTCCGTCCGGGGGGCGCGGGGCGCCGAGGTCGCCGCGGTAGGCGAGGGCGAGCACCGGCAGGCGCCGGGCGTGCAGGAACGCCATGACGTTCATGGGGAGCTCGCGGGTGGTGCCCAGGCCGTGCACGGCGATCACCCAGGTGTCCCGGTGGCCGGGCACGAACCAGGCGGGCAGCGGGCCGAGCTCACCGGGCAGGTCGATGTCGGCGTACTCCAGGCCCAGGGCCGTGCCCGGGTTGCCGACGTGGACGTTGGCGGTGAGCCAGGCCCGGTCGCCGGTCTCGAAGGTGCCGTGGGTCACCCGCTCCAGCCGCCGTACGACGGTGTCGGCGGTGTCCGCGGCGGACTCCAGGACGGCGCCGACGACCGCGTGCGAGCCGTCGCCGGCCAGCCCGTAGGTGCCGGGGCGCAGCGAGGCGAGATCGCGGGTGAGGGTGATGCGGCCGGCCGCCGTGCCGTGCACGGTGAGCCGGGGTTCGGTGGGCAGGGGCCGGCCGGGGGGTGCCTTCAGCGCGGCGTCACTGGCGATCCGCCCCGCGGCCACGCCGGCCGCACCGGCGGCGAGTACGGCACCGACGGCGGCGGCCGTGACTTTGACTGGGCGCACCTGTCCAGTGTCCGGGTGGACTGCGGTGTCGGCCAGCGGAGGAGGGAGAAATCGACGAAGCCACCGGATCCGCCTTCCCGCCCGGCCGGGATTCACCCCTCCGTCTGCCCGTATCCCCTCAGCTTCTCCCCGGCCTCCGCCACCTGTTCCGGGGAGAGCAGGCTCGGGGTCAGGCCGGGTACCGCCGACGCCGTCAGCCACAGGCGGCACATCCACTCCAGCTGGGCGGTGCGGTCGTAGGCCTGGGTGAGGGTGGTGCCGTAGCTGATCGTGCCATGGTTCTGAAGGAGGCAGCCGGAGCGCCCGGCCAGGGCGCGGAGCATGTTCTCGGCCAACTCGTCGGTGCCGTACGTCGCATACGGGGCAACCCGGACCGCACCGCCGAGGGCGGCGGACATGTAGTGGATCGCCGGCAGCTCGGGGACGAGCGTGGAGACGGCCGTCGCGTGGACGGCGTGGGTGTGGACGACGGCCCGGGCGTCGGTGCTGCCGTAGACCGCGAGATGCATCGGCAGCTCACTGGTCGGGACCAGGGTGCCGAGCACCTGGCGGCCGGCGAGGTCCACACCCGTCACGTCGTCCGGACCGAGCCGGCCGTAGGGCACGCCCGACGGCGTGACCAGCACGGTGTCGCCGACGCGGACCGAGACGTTGCCGGAGGTACCGACGACCAGCCCGTCGGAGACAGTGCGGCGGGCGGTGGCGACGAGTTCGAGCCAGGCGTCCGCCTCCGCCGCGCGCGCGTCCCGCCTTCGCGGCTCCGACACACCCTGTGCGCCGGCCCGTCCGTCCCGTCCGCCACGCTCGCCCCGCCACTGCTCAGCCATGGCCCGATCCTGTCAGTGAGGACCCCAACCGGCCCGCACGGCAGGGCACTTTAGGCCGGACGTCCCCAATCCAGTAGAGCGCAAACCATCCCAAAGAGTTCCATTTCCCGGCTTGGCCGAAGATCGCCGAGGATACGCCGATCTTCCAATAATCTCTGGACGATTTTTCGTACACATCGCCATTCCGGGGGGAAACATGGCCTGTGACCGTATTCCGCCGTCCCGCCACCGCGTCCGCGCCCTCGCGGCGTCGGTGGCGGCGCTCGCCCTCACGACCGCCGCGACCGCGGCCGCGTTCGCCGCGACACCGGCGTCCGCGGCGAGCCTGCCGAAGGGGCACGACGTCTCCTCGCACCAGAAGAACGTCGACTGGCCGGGCGCCAGGGCGAAGGGCGCCAGGTTCGTATACATCAAGGCCACCGAGTCCACCACCTACCGCAACCCGTACTTCGACCAGCAGTACAACGGCTCCCGCGAGGCCGGGATCAGGCGGGGCGCGTACCATTTCGCCCTGCCGGACAGGTCGTCGGGCGCCCGCCAGGCCGCGTACTTCGTGAGCCACGGCGGCACCTGGACGGCGGACGGCTGGACGCTGCCGCCCGCGCTCGACGTCGAGTACGACCCGTACGACAGGAAGCACAAGTGCTACGGGCTGAGCACGTCCCGGATGATCGAGTGGATCAGGTCCTTCAGTGACGAGCTGAAGCGGGAGACCGGCCGGCGGCCGGTGATCTACACGACCACGAACTGGTGGAACCTCTGCACCGGTGGCAGCGGCGCCTTCGCCGCCGACCACGCCCTGTGGATCGCCCGCCACGGCTCGGCGGACGCCGGGACACTGCCGGCCGGCTGGTCGTCGTGGACCTTCTGGCAGTACGACAACAGCGGCAGCCTGCCGGGTGACCAGAATCTCTTCAACGGGTCGGCGGGCCGCCTGAAGGCGTTCAGCCTGGGCCGGTGACCAACGGGCGACCGGGCCGCCGGACCGGAACCGGGACGGTGGCCCGGCCCCGCTCCCGCCGCGGTCGCCCCGCAGGCGATCTCATACACCACCAAGACCGCCCCAGTTCACCTTCCGTTCATCCAGGTTGCCTACGGTCCAACAACCAATGACCTCGAAAGATTGCCTGGGTAAATGGAAAACTTCTCGCTGATCCTCGCGATTGTGGTAGTAACCGCACTCGCGTTTGATTTCACGAACGGTTTCCACGACACCGCCAACGCGATGGCCACGACCATCTCGACCGGCGCGCTCAAGCCCAAGATCGCGGTGGCCATGTCCGCCGCGCTCAACCTGTTGGGCGCCTTCCTCTCGGTGGAGGTCGCCAACACGATCTCCAAGGGTCTCGTCGACGAGAACGGCATTCGTCCCGAGGTCATCTTCGCGGCCCTCGTCGGCGCCATCCTCTGGAACCTGGTGACCTGGCTGGTGGGCCTGCCCTCCAGTTCCTCGCACGCCCTCATGGGCGGCCTGATCGGCGCCACCGTCGCCTCCGCCGGCTTCGGCGCGGTCCACGGCGACGTGCTCGTCACCAAGGTCCTGCTCCCGGCGGTCGCCGCCCCCGTCGTCGCAGGCCTCGCGGCGGCGCTCTCCACCCGCCTCTCCTACAGGCTCTCGAAGAACGCCGAGGACGAGGCCACCCGCAAGGGCTACCGCGCCGGCCAGATCGCCTCCGCCGGCCTGGTCTCGCTCGCGCACGGCACCAACGACGCCCAGAAGACGATGGGCATCATCACCCTCGCACTGATCGCGGGCGGCTCGATCGCCCCCGGCTCGAACCCTCCCACCTGGGTCATCCTCTCCGCCGGCCTCGCCATCGCGCTCGGCACCTACATCGGCGGCTGGCGGATCATCCGCACCATGGGCACGGGCCTGACCGACCTGCGGCCGCAGCAGGGCTTCGCCGCCCAGACCAGCGCGGCCACCGCCATCCTGGCCTCCTCCCACCTGGGCTTCTCGCTCTCCACCACGCACGTCGTCTCGGGTTCCGTGATGGGCGCGGGCCTCGGCCGCAAGGGCGGCACGGTCCGCTGGTCCACCGCGACCCGCATGATGGTCGCCTGGGTGCTCACCCTCCCGGCCGCCGCGGTGGTCGGCGCGCTCGCCGAGTCCGTGACGGACCTCGGCGACTGGGGCACCGCCGGCGTCGCCGTCTTCCTCGTGGCGGCCAGCGCCGCGATCTGGAAGCTCTCCCGCCGCGAGGTCGTGGACAGCAGCAACGTCGTCGGCACCCAGGAGCCGGCCGGCGTGGTGACCACGGCGATCGCCGCCGTGACCCCGCCGCCCGCGGGCACGGTCGCGGTCGCGGACGGACTGACCGCCACCATCCCCGCTCCTGCCCCCGCCCCGGCCGCTCCCGCGACCGACCCGGCCGCCACCGTCTGACCCCGAGGAAGAACCGACATGAACATCGACTGGGCAGCCATCGGCTCCGTCTTCGGCGTCAGCCTGGTGGCCACCGTGGGGCTGGTGGCCCTCTTCACCCTCGGCGTCAGGGGCCTCTCCGCCCGCGAACGCGCCACCGCCCAGGGCGGGTCGGCGGCCCTGGCCATGACGGCCGCCTGGCTCTGCTTCGCCGCCTGCGCGGCCGCGGTGGCGTACGGCATCCACCTGATCGTGGCGAAGGCCTGAGCCGGGAAGTCCCCGCCTCGCGCCGAGAAGGCTCCTCTCCGTCCGTCCGGATCCGCCCACCGGGATCCGTCCGCCGGGGAGGAGCCTTCCGCATACCCCACAGGCCCCGCCGGACACCCGGTGTGGGCCTTCCCACACACTCCCCTCG
Organism: Streptomyces sp. NPDC086777; assembly: GCF_040702065.1. Classification (NCBI taxonomy): domain Bacteria; kingdom Bacillati; phylum Actinomycetota; class Actinomycetes; order Kitasatosporales; family Streptomycetaceae; genus Streptomyces; species Streptomyces sp. NPDC086777. Next base: position 68,155 of record NZ_JBFBJI010000036.1, read on the forward strand.
CAGGTCAAAGGCAAGTTGACGGGTCTTCCGGGGCCGTGGTGGACTTCCGGAGCCATGTACGGCGGCAAGGGAGGAAGCCGGTGTGAATCCGGCGCGGTCCCGCCACTGTCACCGGGGTAGCAATCCCCGGAAGCCAGGAACTCCCACCGCCGGTCTCGTCGAACCAGGGCGTGGACACCCTGAGTGAGGACATAACGCCATGCGCGGCTGCCGTTCGAGGTTGAGTACCCGGCCCGTCCCCGACCCCGCGGCCGGCTGAGCCGATGGGTGCCGACCGCGTCTTCGCGTACGGCGCCGCCGCCGGCCTTCTCGGTGATCTGCTGCTCGGCGATCCGCGCCGGGGGCATCCGGTCGCCGTGTTCGGACGGGCGGCCGGGGCCGTGGAGCGGGTGCTGTGGCGGGACCACCGCGGGTGGGGCGCGCTGCACACCGCCGTCTGCGCCGGGGGCGCCGTTGCGCTGGGTGCCGCGGCGCAACGGGTCGTACGGCCGTCCGCCGCCGCGTCCGCCGCGCTCACGGCCGCTGCCACCTGGGCCGTGGTCGGGAGCACTTCGCTCTCCCGTGAGGCCCGGGCCATCGGGCGGGCCCTGCGGACCGGTGACGTCGAGGCGGCCCGTGCCAGGCTGCCGCATCTGTGCGGACGGGATCCGCAGGCCCTGGACGCCGACGGGATCGCCCGCGCGGTCGTGGAGTCCGTCGCCGAGAACACGAGCGACGCGGTCGTGGGCGCGCTGGTGTGGGGAGCCGTGGGGGGCGTTCCCGGGCTGCTGGGGTTCCGGGCCGTCAACACCCTGGACGCCATGGTGGGGCACAAGTCACCCCGGTACCGGCGCTACGGGTGGGCCTCGGCACGGCTGGACGACGTGGCCGGGTGGCCGGGGGCACGGCTCACCGCCGTCCTCGCCGCGGTCGCCGGGAACGACCGGCGGGGGGCCGTACGGGCCTGGCGTGCCGACGCGGGCAAGCATCCGAGTCCCAACGCGGGGCCCGTGGAGGCGTCGTTCGCGGGGGCGTTGGGGGTACGGCTCGGGGGGACGCTGTCGTACGCGGGGCGGGTCGAGCACCGGCCGGTGCTGAACGGGGAGGGACGGGCTGTGCAGGTCGCCGACATCGAGCGGGCCGTGCGGTTGTCGCGGCGGGTGGGATGGCTGGCGCTGGGGGTGAGTGCGGCGGGCGCGCTGCTGCGGCGGGCGCCCTCACGGCGCCCGGCGCCGAAGTCACCGGCCGGAGGCCTGTCATGAACAACGGAGGCCTCCTCGTCGCCGGTACCACCTCCGACGCCGGAAAGAGTGTCGTGACCGCCGGGATCTGCCGGTGGCTGGTGCGGCAGGGCGTGAAGGTGGCGCCGTTCAAGGCGCAGAACATGTCCCTCAACTCCTTCGTCACCCGCGAGGGTGCCGAGATCGGGCGGGCGCAGGCCATGCAGGCGCAGGCCTGCCGGGTGGAGCCGACCGCGCTCATGAACCCGGTACTGCTCAAGCCCGGCGGTGAGCAGAGCAGTCAGGTGGTGCTGCTCGGCAGGCCCGTCGGCGAGTTGAGCGCGCGCGGGTACCACGGCGGGCGGCAGCAGAAGCTGCTCGGGACCGTGCTCGACTGTCTCGCCGAGTTGCGGGGCACGTATGACGCGGTGATCTGTGAGGGGGCGGGCAGTCCGGCGGAGATCAACCTGCGCCGGACCGACATCGTGAACATGGGGATAGCCCGCAATGCCGGGCTGCCCGTGCTCGTGGTCGGCGACATCGACCGCGGGGGCGTCTTCGCCTCCTTCTTCGGGACCGTCGCCCTGCTGTCGCCGGAGGACCAGGCCCTCGTCGCCGGGTTCCTCGTCAACAAGTTCCGCGGGGACGTCTCCCTCCTGGAGCCGGGCCTGGACATGCTCCACACGCTCACCGGACGGCACACCTACGGCGTCCTCCCCTTCCGCCACGGGCTCGGCATCGACGAGGAGGACGGGCTGCGGGTCTCCCTGCGGGGAACCGTGCGCGAGTCGAACGTCGCCCCGCCCGTGGGCGACGACGTGCTGCGGGTCGCCGTCTGTGCGATCCCGCTGATGTCCAACTTCACGGACGTGGACGCGCTGGCCGCCGAACCCGGCGTCGTGGTGCGGTTCGTGGACCGGCCGGAGGAGCTGGCCGACGCCGATCTCGTCATCGTCCCCGGCACCCGGGGGACGGTCCGCGCCCTGGAGTGGCTGCACGCACGGGGGCTCGCGGACGCGCTGCGGCGCCGGGCCGCCGAACAGCGGCCCGTGCTCGGCATCTGCGGGGGCTTCCAGATCCTCGGTGAGCACATCGAGGACGACGTCGAGAGCCGCAGGGGGGCCGTCGACGGGCTCGGGGTCCTGCCCGTGCGTGTCCGGTTCGCCCGGGAGAAGACGCTCACCAGGCCCGTCGGAGAGGCCATCGGCGAGCGGGTCGAGGGGTACGAGATTCACCACGGGGTCGGTGAGGTGACCGGCGGGGAGCCCTTCCTGGACGGCTGCCGGGTCGGGCAGACCTGGGGCACGCACTGGCACGGCTCGCTGGAGTCGGACGGTTTCCGGCGGGCCTTCCTGCGCGAGGTGGCGGCCGCCGCGGGCCGCCGGTTCGTGCCGGCCCCCGGCACCTCGTTCGCCGCGCTGCGCGAGGAGCAGCTCGACCGGCTCGGCGACCTGATCGAACAGCACGCGGACACCGACGCGCTCTGGCGGCTCATCGAGTCGGGCGCGCCGCAAGGACTGCCTTTCATTCCACCGGGAGCGCCCGCATGAGCACTGTGTTGTTGTTGTCGACCGCCGACACCGATCTGCTGGCGGCCCGGGCCGCCTCCGGTGCCGACTACCGGATCGGCAATCCGACGCGCGTCGACGTCACGGAGGAGCTGCCCGCGCTCCTCGCGGGCGCGGACATCGCCGTCGTACGGCTGCTCGGCGGCAAGCGCGCCTGGGAGGACGGGCTCGCCGCGCTGAAGGCCGCCGGGATCCCGACCGTGCTGCTCGGCGGCGAGGCGGTGCCGGACGCGGAGCTGATGGCCGAGTCGTCGGTGCCGGCGGGCGTGGTCGCCGAGGCGCTCAGGTACCTCGTCGAGGGCGGCCCCGCCAACCTCACCGAGCTGGCCCGGTTCCTCTCCGACACGGTGTTGCTGACCGGCGAGGGGTTCGCCGAGCCGCAGAAGATGCCCGAGTACGGCGTCCACGGCACCCGTGCCCGGCAGAGCGGCCGGCCGACCGTCGGGGTGCTCTTCTACCGGGCCCACGAACTGAGCGGCAACACCGGCTTCGTGGACACCCTGTGCGACGCCGTCGAGGCAGACGGCGCCAACGCGCTCCCGGTGTACTGCGGTTCGCTGCGCGGCGCGGACGCCGGGCTGTACGAGCTCCTCGCCGAGGCCGACGCACTGGTGGCGACCGTCCTGGCGGCCGGCGGTACGCACGCCTCCCGGGCCTCGGCCGGCGGCGACGAGGAGGCCTGGGACATCGGGGCGCTCGCCGACCTCGACGTGCCGGTGCTGCAGGGCCTCTGCCTGACCTCGTCGAAGAGTGCCTGGGACGAGTCCGACGCGGCCCTGTCCCCCATGGACGCGGCGATGCAGGTCGCGATCCCGGAGTTCGACGGACGCCTGATCACGGTCCCGTTCTCCTTCAAGGAGCAGGGCCCCGACGAGGTCCCGGTGTATGTCGCCGATCCCGAGCGGGCCGGACGCGTCGCCGGAATCGCCGTACGGCACGCCCGGCTCCGGCACAAGCCGAACGCGGAGAAGAAGATCGCGCTGGTCTTCACGGCGTACCCGACCAAGCACTCCCGGGTCGGCAACGCGGTGGGGCTCGACACCCCCGCCTCGGCGGTCCGCGTGCTGGATGCGCTGCGGGACGCCGGATACGGGGTCGAGGGGCATCCGGACGACGGCGACGAGCTGATCCACCGGCTCATCGACGCCGGTGGCCACGACGTCGAATGGCTCACCGAGGAGCAGCTGGCCGCCGCGCCCGCGCGGGTGCCGCTCGCGGACTACCGGGCGTGGTTCGAGAGGCTCGACCCGGCGCTCAGGGACGCGATGACCGAAGCGTGGGGCGAGCCGCCGGGCTCGCTGTACGTCGACGGCGACGACGTCGTGCTGGCCTCCCTGCAGTTCGGGAACGTCGTCGTGATGATCCAGCCGCCGCGCGGCTTCGGGGAGAACCCGATCGCGATCTACCACGACCCGGACATGCCGCCCTCGCACCACTACATGGCGGCCTACCGCTGGCTCGACAACTCCTTCGGCGCCGACGCGATCGTGCACATGGGCAAGCACGGCACGATGGAGTGGCTGCCCGGCAAGGGCCTCGGCCTGAGCGCCGGCTGCGCCCCTGACGCGGTCCTCGGCGACCTGCCGCTGGTCTACCCGTTCATCGTCAACGACCCCGGCGAGGGCACCCAGGCCAAGCGGCGCGGGCACGCCACCGTCGTCGACCACCTGGTGCCGCCGATGGCCCGTGCCGACACCTACGGCGACCTGGCCAAGCTGGAGCAGCTGCTCGACGAGTACGCGCTGGTGTCGGACCTGGACCCGACGAAGGCGCCGGCCGTCCGCGCCCAGATCTGGACGCTGGTCAAGGCGGCCGAGCTCCACCACGACCTGCACGTGGACGAGCAGCCCGGGGACGACGACTTCGACTCGTTCGTCATGCACATCGACGGCTACCTGTGCGAGATCAAGGACGTGCAGATCCGCGACGGCCTGCACATCCTCGGCGGCGGTCCGGTCGGCGAGCCGCGGGTGAACCTGGTGCTGGCGGTGTTGCGCGCCTCCCAGGTGTGGGGCGGGCAGGCGAACGCGCTGCCGGGGCTCCGGGCCGCGTTCGCGTCCCACTTCGGGCTGCTGGAGAAGGAGTTGCTGGCCGAGCCCGGCGCCCCGCTGAAGGTGCCGGTGGAGCTGACGGACCTGGTCGAGGGCCCGGCGCGTACCGCGGCCGACGCGGTCGACCTGCTGGAGCAGCTGTGCCGCCGGGTCGCGGAGGGCATGGAGCAGCGGGACTGGGCGGCCGCCGAGAGCCGCGCACTGCTGCGGGAGGTCCTCGGCGGCGCCGAACTCCCGGATGCCGTGGCCGTGCTGGAGTTCGCGTGCACCGAGGTGGTGCCGCGGCTCGCGCGCACCACGGACGAGATCGGGCACATCCTGAAGGCCCTGGCCGGCGGCTACGTCCCGGCCGGCCCGTCCGGCTCTCCCACCCGCGGGCTGGTCAACGTCCTGCCCACCGGCCGGAACTTCTACTCGGTCGACCCCAAGGCCATCCCGTCCCGGCTGAGTTGGGAGGTCGGCCAGGCGCTGGCCGACTCGCTCGTGCAGCGGTACCTGAGCGACACCGGCGCCTACCCGAAGTCCGTCGGCCTGACGGTGTGGGGCACCTCCGCGATGCGCACCCAGGGCGACGACATCGCCGAGATCCTGGCACTGCTGGGCTGCCGTCCGGTCTGGGACGACGCGTCGCGGCGCGTCACCGGCTTCGAGGTGATCCCCCTGGCGGAGCTGGGCCGGCCGCGCATCGACGTCACGGTCCGCATCTCCGGCTTCTTCCGGGACGCGTTCCCGCACGTGGTCGGGCTGATCGACGACGCGGTGCGCACGGTCGCCGAGCTGGACGAGCCCGCCGGGTCCAACTACGTGCGGGCGCACGCCGACGAGGACACCGCCGAGCACGGCGACCGGCGGCGCGCCACCGCCCGCGTCTTCGGCTCCAAGCCGGGGGCCTACGGCGCCGGGCTCCTTCCGCTGATCGACGCCCGCAACTGGCGCTCCGACGCCGACCTCGCCGAGGTGTACGCGGTGTGGGGCGGCTACGCCTACGGGCGCGGGCTGGACGGGCGGGCGGCGCGCGGGGACATGGAGACCGCGTTCAGGCGGATCGCGGTCGCCGCGAAGAACGTGGACACCCGCGAGCACGATCTCGTGGACGCCGACGACTACTTCCAGTACCACGGCGGCATGGTCGCCATGGTGCGCCATCTGACCGGCGCCAACCCCGAGGCGTACGTGGGTGATTCGGCCACCCCGGACCAGGTGCGGACCCGGACGCTCGGCGAGGAGACGCACCGTGTCTTCCGGGCCCGGGTGGTCAACCCCCGCTGGATGGCGGCCATGCGCCGGCACGGCTACAAGGGCGCCTTCGAGATGGCGGCGACCGTCGACTACCTCTTCGGCTACGACGCCACGGCGGGCGTGGTCGACGACTGGATGTACGAGAAGCTCAGCGCGGAGTACGTCTTCGACCCGGAGAACCAGGACTTCATGAAGAAGTCCAACCCCTGGGCGCTGCGCGGCATCACCGAACGGCTCCTGGAGGCCGCCGACCGGGGCCTGTGGGCCGAGCCGGACGCGGACACCCTGGAGCGGCTGCGGGCCACCTACCTGGAGCTCGAAGGCGACCTGGAAGGCAACTCGGAGGGCGACGACCAGTGAGTACCCCGTTTCCGTTCACGGCCGTCGTCGGCCAGGACGACCTGCGGCTCGCGCTGCTGCTGAACGCCGTCTCGCCGGCGGTCGGCGGCATGCTGGTGCGCGGCGAGAAGGGCACGGCGAAGAGCACCGCCGTACGTGCCCTGTCGGCGCTGCTGCCGGCCGTGGACGTCGTCGCCGGCTGCCGTTTCTCCTGCGACCCGGCCGCGCCGGACCCGGCCTGCCCGGACGGTCCGCACAACCCGCCCGGGGCCTTCGAGTCCCGCCCGGCGCGGATGGTCGAACTGCCGGTCGGCGCCTCCGAGGACCGGCTGGTCGGCGCCCTCGACATAGAACGCGCCCTGGCGGAGGGCGTGAAGGCCTTCGAGCCGGGCCTGCTGGCCGACGCGCACCGGGGCATCCTCTACGTCGACGAGGTCAACCTCCTCCACGATCACCTGGTCGACCTGCTGCTCGACGCGGCCGCGATGGGCGCGTCGTACGTGGAGCGCGAGGGTGTGTCGGTCCGGCACGCGGCGCGCTTCCTGCTCGTCGGCACGATGAACCCCGAAGAGGGCGAGCTGCGGCCCCAGTTGCTCGACCGGTTCGGCCTCACCGTCGAGGTGGCCGCCTCCCGCGAACCCGACCTGCGGGTGGAGGTGGTACGGCGGCGGCTCGCGTACGACGACGACCCGGCGGGGTTCGCGGCGCGCTGGGCCGGCGAGGAGGCGGCCCTCCGGCAGCGGATCGTGGCGGCACGGGAGTTGCTGCCGTCGGTGCGGCTGGGCGACGGGGCACTGCGGCAGATCGCGGCGACCTGCGCGGCCTTCGAGGTCGACGGGATGCGGGCCGACATCGTGATGGCCCGGACGGCGACCGCGCTGGCCGCGTGGGCCGGGCGGACCGAGGTGCTGGCGGAGGACGTGCGCCAGGCGGCGCTGCTCGCACTGCCGCACCGCCGGCGCCGCAACCCCTTCGACGCGCCGGGACTCGACGAGGACAAGCTGGACCGGACGCTGGAGGAGTTCTCCGGCGAGGACGAGAGCGAGAGCGACGACGATCCGGATCCGGACGGTCCCGGTGGGGGTGGCGGGCAGCCGGCGCCCGACGACGGCGGCCCGCGGGGCGGCGACACGGCCGCCCGGCCCGAGGCCGGAGCGGACGGCGAACCGCAGACCTCCGGCGGCGCTTCGGGCGAGCAGGCCCCGGTGCGGGCCGCCGAGCCCTTTCGCGCCAAGATGCTGAGCGTGCCGGGGATCGGCGAGGGTGCCGCCGGGCGGCGCTCCCGGGCGCGGACCGAGCACGGCCGTACGACGGGTGCGCGGCGGCCGCGGGGTGCCCTGACCAAACTGCATCTGGCGGCGACCGTGCAGGCGGCCGCCCCGCACCAGCGGGCGCGCGGGCGGTCCGGACCGGGGCTGGTGATCCGGCGGGACGACCTGCGGCAGGCGGCCCGCGAGGGCCGCGAGGGGAACCTCGTGCTGTTCGTGGTCGACGCGTCCGGGTCGATGGCCGCCCGGCAGCGGATGAGCGCGGTGAAGGGTGCCGTGCTGTCGCTGCTGCTCGACGCCTACCAGCGGCGGGACAAGGTGGGCCTGGTGACCTTCCGGGGTGCCGCGGCCGAGGTGGCGCTGCCGCCGACCTCGTCGGTGGACGCGGCCGCGGCCCGGCTGGAGTCGCTGCCGACCGGCGGGCGCACGCCGCTTGCCGCCGGGCTGCTCAGGGCGCACGACGTACTGCGGGTGGAGCGGCTGCGGGATCCGGCGCGGCGGGCGCTGCTGGTCATGGTGACGGACGGGCGCGCCACGGGTGCGGGGGCGGCGCGAAGCGCCTCCGGCCGGGGTGCCGGCCGGGCGACGGGTGGGACGGAGCCGGTCGCCCTCGCCGGACGGGCGGCGCGGCTGTTCGCGGCCGACGGGGTCGCCTCGGTGGTCGTGGACTGCGAGTCCGGGCCGGTGCGACTGGGGCTCGCCGGGCAGCTGGCGGCCGAGCTGGGCGGTACCGCGGTGACGCTCGACGAGCTGCGGGCGGACGCGATCGCCGGGCTGGTGAAGGACGTTCAGGGTCGTTCGAGGAGGGCCGCGTAATGCCGCAGGGACAGCCGAGTGTCGTGCCCGACGACGGCCTGACGACCCGGCAGCGCCGTAACCGGCCGCTGGTGGTCGTGCACACCGGGATCGGGAAGGGCAAGTCGACCGCCGCGTTCGGGCTCGCGCTGCGGGCCTGGAACCAGGGATGGCCCATCGGGGTGTTCCAGTTCGTCAAGTCGGCGAAGTGGAAGGTCGGCGAGGAGAACGCGCTGCGGGTGCTGGGCGCCTCCGGCGAGGGCGGGACCGTCGACTGGCACAAGATGGGCGAGGGCTGGTCCTGGGTGCAGCGCGACGCCCAGATGGACAACGAGGAGAAGGCCCGGGAGGGCTGGGAGCAGGTCAAGCGGGACCTGGCCGCCGAGACGTACCGGCTGTACGTGCTGGACGAGTTCGCGTACCCGATGCACTGGGGGTGGGTCGACACCGACGAGGTCGTCGACGTGCTGCGGAACCGGCCCGGGACCCAGCATGTCGTGATCACCGGGCGGAACGCGCCGGAGAAGCTGGTGGGTCTCGCCGATCTCGTCACCGACATGTCCAAGGTCAAGCACCCGATGGACGCGGGGCAGAAGGGGCAGAGGGGCATCGAGTGGTGATGTCCTCGTCCGTGCCCCGGCTGGTCGTCGCCGCGCCGTCGTCCGGCAGCGGCAAGACCACCGTCGCCACCGGGCTGATGGCCGCGTTCACCGCCCGCGGGCTCGCCGTGTCCCCGCACAAGGTGGGGCCCGACTACATCGACCCGGGGTACCACGCGCTCGCGACCGGGCGGGTGGGACGGAACCTCGACGCGTACCTGTGCGGCCCCGAGCTGGTCGGCCCGCTGTTCGCGCACGGTGCGCGGGGCTGTGACCTGGCGGTCGTCGAGGGTGTGATGGGGCTGTACGACGGGGCCGCGGGGGAAGGGGAGCTGGCGTCCACCGCTCATGTCGCGAAACTGCTGCGGGCGCCGGTGGTGCTGGTGGTGGACGCGTCGGCGCAGTCGCGGTCGGTGGCGGCGCTGGTGCACGGGTTCGCGTCGTGGGATCCGGAGGTGCGGGTCGGGGGCGTGATCCTGAACAAGGTGGGGTCGGACCGGCACGAGGAGCTGCTGCGGGAGGCGCTGGATGCGGCGGGGGTGCCGGTGTTCGGGGTGCTGCGGCGGGCTCCGCAGGTGGCGGTGCCCTCGCGGCACCTCGGGTTGGTTCCCGTCGCCGAACGGCGGTCGGCCGCGGTCGAGGCTGTTGCCCTGATGGCCGCGCAGGTCTCCGACGGGTGCGATCTGGAGGGGTTGCTGGGGCTGGCGCGGGGGGCCGGGGTGTTGCCCGGGGCGGCGTGGGACGCGGCCGAGGCGCTGGTGTCTTCGCCCCCGCCGCCCCTGTCCGTCCCGTCACCAGGGGCTGCTGCCCCGTCGGCCCCGCCGTCTTCGGGGGCTGCCGCTCCCGGACCCCCGCTCCGGCCCGAAGCGCCTCGTCCTCCAAGGCCGGACGGGCCGGAGGGGGTGCGCGTCGCGGTCGCCGGTGGGGCTGCGTTCACCTTCTCCTATGCCGAGCACGCCGAGTTGCTCGCCGCCGCCGGGGCCGAGGTCGTCGTGTTCGATCCGCTTCGCGACGAGCGGCTGCCGGACGGGACGCGTGGGCTGGTGATCGGGGGCGGGTTTCCCGAGGTGTACGGCGGTGAGCTGGCGGCCAACGAGCTGCTGCGGAAGGACGTCGCCGCCCTCGCGGAACAGGGTGCTCCGGTCGCCGCCGAGTGTGCCGGGCTGCTGTACCTGGGCCGGGAGCTGGACGGGCTGCCCATGTGCGGGGTGCTGGACGTCCGGGCGCGGATGACCGAGCGGCTGACTCTCGGCTACCGGGATGCCGTGGCCGTGAGTGACAGTGTGCTGGCCGCCGCCGGGACGCGGATGCGCGGGCACGAGTTCCACCGGACCGTGGTGGAGCCGGGGGCGGGGGCGGCTCCCGCGTGGGGGGTGCGTGCGCCCCGGCCGCGGGTCGAAGGTTTCGTACAGCGGGGTGTGCACGCGAGCTATCTGCACACGCACTGGGCGTCCGAGCCCGGTGTGGCCCGAAGGTTCGTGGAGAGGTGCCGGACGTCATGAGCAGCAGGTTGATCGGAGTCGGGGTGGGGCCCGGTGACCCGGAGCTGGTGACCGTGAAGGGGGTCAACGCCCTGCGCGCGGCCGATGTCGTCGTGGTGCCCGTCATGGACAGCGGCGAGCGGGGGCGGGCCGAGGCCACCGTGCTGCACTACGTCGGCGCGGAGAAGGTCGTCCGGGTCGTCTTCGCGCTGAACGAGCGCAGTGACCGGGGGCGGCGGGAGGCCGCCTGGGACGCGGCGGGGGCCAGGGTGGCCGCGCTGCTGCGGGAGCACGGGACGGTCGCCTTCGCCACCATCGGGGACCCGAACGTGTACTCCACCTTCACCTACCTCGCGCAGACCATCGCCGAGCTGGTGCCGGAGGCGGCGGTGGAGACCGTGCCCGGGATCACCGCCATGCAGGATCTCGCCGCCCGGTCGGGGGCCGTGCTCGCCGAGGGGACCGAGCCGCTGACGCTGGTGCCGGTGACGGCGGGCGCGGAGGTGCTCAAGGAGGCACTGAGCGGGGCGGGGACGGTCGTGGCGTACAAGTTCGGGCGGCAGGCCGGGGCGGTCGTGGAGGCGTTGCGGGAGACCGGACGGCTGGACGACGCCGTGTGGGGGTCGGCGCTGGGGCTCGCGGCGGAGTCCGTGCGGCCCGCCGCCGAGCTCGACGGCTCCCCGCTGCCGTACCTCTCCACGCTCATCGCGCCGCCGCGGCGGGACGGTGGCAGAGGCGGGAAGCTGTGAACGGTCGGGCGTCAGCTGGAGATGCCCACCACCAGCCAGATGAAGGCCGCGCCGGCGACCGTGAACAGCAGCGTCGAGCGGGCCGGGTGCTCGTGGTGCGCCTCGGGGAGGATCTCGGCGGCGGCCAGGTAGAGCAGGACGCCGCCGAAGAGGCCGAGATAGCCGCCGAGCAGGGCCTCCGGGATGGTGACGAAGATCGTCGAGAGGGCGCCGAGGACCGGTGCGCAGGCGTCGGCGACCAGCATTGCTATCGCCCGGCGGCGCGCGTTGCCGTACAGGCTCGTGATCGTGAAGGTGTTGAAGCCGTCCGCGAAGTCGTGCGCGATGACCGCGAGCGCCACCGCCGTGCCCATACCGCCGCCCACCTGGAAGGCCGCGCCGATCGCCACGCCGTCCATCGCGCTGTGGCCGACCATCGCGCCGGCCGCCGTCAGGCCCACCTCGGGCGCCCGGTGCGGGTGCTCGTCGCCGCCGTGCGCGGCCTGCCGCAGGGCCAGGGTGCGTTCGACCAGATGGGCCAGCAGGAAGCCGGCCACGAACAGGAGCAGGGCGGCCGGTACCCCGAAGACCTGGCGGCCGGCGGCGCGCAGCGCCTCCGGCAGCAGGTCGAGGCCGACCACCCCGAGCATCAGACCGCCGGCCAGTCCGAGGACCAGGTGACGACGGTCGGTCACACGCTGTGCCGTCCAGCCGCCGGCCAGCGTCATCAGGAACGCGCCGAGCGCGACGAAGACCGCCATGTGCCCTTGCTATCCGATCGACCCGCCCCAGCGCACATCCAGCACCGCCAGTAACACCCTTTGTCCAGAGAGGACCGAATTTCCATGGCCGATGCCGCCGCCTCCGGCGCTGTCCCCGCCGGCAAGGTGACCTTCGTCGGCGCCGGCCCCGGCGCCGCCGATCTGCTGACGTTCCGGGCCGCCCGCGCGATCGCCGAGGCCGACATCGTGATCTGGGCCGCGAGCCTGGTCCAGGCGGAGGTCCTGCAGCACGCGAGCGCGGACGCGGAGGTCCTCGACTCCGCGACGATGTCGCTGGAAGACGTGGTCGCCGTCTACGAGAGGGCCCACGCCCACGGACTGCGGGTCGCCCGGATCCACTCCGGGGACCCGGCGCTCTGGGGCGGTACCCAGGAGCAGGTCGACCGGTGTGCCGCGATCGGCATCGAGGTCGAGATCGTGCCCGGCGTCTCCTCCTTCTCCGCGGTGGCCGCGCTGGCCCAGCGCGAGCTGACCATTCCCGAGGTGGCGCAGTCCGTCGTCCTCACCCGGCTGGGCGGCGGCAAGACGCCGATGCCGCCCGGGGAGGAGGTGCGGGAGTTCGCCCGGCACGGGACGACGATGGCGGTCTTCCTCTCCGCCGCGCGCAGCGGGCAGCTGGTACGCGAGCTGCTGGAGGGCGGCTACCCGACGTCCACCCCGGTCGTCGTCGCCTACCAGGCGACCTGGCCGGAGGAGCTGGTCGTGCGCTGCACGATCGAGACGCTGGAGGAGACGGTCAAGGAGCACAGGCTCTGGAAGCACACCCTCTTCCTGGTCGGCCCCGCCCTGGCCGCCCACGGCACCCGCTCGCACCTCTACCACCCCGGCCACTTCCACGGCTTCCGCAAGGCCGACCCCGAGGCCCGGCGGGAACTGCGTGAACGGGGGGCCAGCACATGATCACGGTCGTCGGTACCGGAACGGGCGCGCCCCTGCCGCCCGACGTGCTGACCGGCGCCCGGCTGGTCGTCGGCGGGCGGCGGCACCTGGCGGCCGCGCCGGTTCCGGAGGATGCCGAGCGGGTGGTGCTCGGTCCGCTGGCGCCCGCCCTCGACGTCGTCGAACGGCATCGGGACAAGGGGCACCGGGTGGTCGTGCTGGCCTCCGGCGACCCCGGGTTCTTCGGGATCGTACGGGCGCTGGCCGAGCGGTTCGGGGCGGCGGCGCTGGACGTGCGCCCCGGTGTGTCCTCGGTGGCCACCGCCTTCGCGCGCCTCGGGCTGCCCTGGGACGACGCGGTGGTCGTCAGCGCGCACGGTAGGGAGCTGCGCACGGCGGTGCACGCCTGCCGGGCGCATCCGAAGGTCGCCGTGCTGACCGGGCCGGGCGCCGGACCCGCCGAGCTGGGCGCCGCGGTGCCCGCGGACCGGCTGCTGGTGGTGGCGAGCGCGCTCGGTGATCCGGAGCGGGAGCGGGTGGAGCGGGTCACCCCGGCCGAGGCGGCCGCGCGCAACTGGGGTACGGCCGTGAGCGTCGTCATCTGCCTCGACGAGGCCCGGGCGCTGAGCCCGGTGCGGACGGTCGCGGGCGGCCGGGCGGAACCCGCCGGGTGGGCCCTCGGCGAGGACGAGTTCGCGCACCGCGACTCGATGATCACCAAGTTCGAGGTGCGGGCGCTGGCGCTGGCCCGGCTCGGGCCCCGCCTGGGCGACCTGGTCTGGGACGTCGGCGCGGGCTCCGGGTCGGTGGCGGTGGAGTGCGCACGGCTCGGCGCCGCCGTCGTCGCCGTGGAGAAGGCGGCGGACGGCGTGGAGCGGATCGCGGCCAACGCGCGGGCGCACGGGGTGTACGTGGACGTGGTGTGTGACATGGCACCGGACGCCCTGGCCGGACTCCCCGACCCCGACGCCGTGTTCGTCGGCGGGGGCGGCGCCGAACTGCCGGCCATCGTCGCCGCCTGCGCCGCGCGGGCCCGGCGGACCGTGGTGGTCGCGATGGCCGCCCTGGACCGGGTGCCGGCGGCGCGTGCGGCGCTGGCCGGTGCCGGGTTCTCCTGCGACGGGGTGCTGCTCCAGTCCTCCCGTCTCGCCCCGCTGCCGGGCGACGTGACCCGGCTGGCGGCGACCAACCCGGTGTTCCTGCTCTGGGGAACACGAACCCCCCTGTCCCAAGAAGGAGTTGCCCAGTGATCGGCCTCATTTCCGCCACCGCGGCGGGGGCGGCGGCACGCGACCGGCTGGCCGCGGCGTGGCCGGACCGCACGCGGGTGTACGACGGTCCCGTCAAGGACGCCGTCCGGTCCGCATTCGCGGAGTGCGAGCAGCTGGTGTGTTTCCTGGCCACGGGTGCCGTGGTCCGGCTGATCGCCCCGCTGCTGGGCGAGAAGGCGACCGACCCGGGCGTCGTGTGCGTCGACGAGGGCGGCCGGTTCGCCGTGTCCCTGGTCGGCGGTCATGCCGGTGGTGCCAACGAACTCGCGCGCGAGGTCGGCGAGTTGCTGGCCGCGCAGCCGGTGGTGACCACCGCGACCGACTCGGTCGGGCTGCCCGGCCTCGACACCCTCGGCCTCCCCGTCGAGGGCTCGGTGGCGGCCGTGTCGCGGGCCCTGCTGGACGGCGAACCGGTCGCGCTGCACGCCGAGTCGGCGTGGCCGCTGCCGCCGCTGCCGCTGGCGCGGGAGGGCGCCTACGCCGTCCGGCTGACCGACCGCGCGGTCGAACCCGGCGGGAACGAGGTGCTGTTGCGGCCGCCGTCCCTGGTCGTCGGCGTCGGCGCGTCCAAGGGCGCCCCGGCCGACGAGGTGCTCGGCCTCGTCGGGACGGCGTTGCGGGACGCGGGTCTGTCGCCCCGCAGCATCGCCGAACTCGCCACCGTCGACGCCAAGGCCGGGGAACCCGGACTCGTCGAGGCGGCCGCGCGGCTCGGGGTGCCGCTGGTGACGTACTCCGCCGGGGAACTGGCCGGGGTGCAGGTCCCCAACCCCTCGGACGCGCCCCTCGCGGCCGTCGGCACCCCCTCGGTCGCCGAGGCGGCGGCCCTCGCGCGGGGCGGCGAACTCCTCGTCCCCAAGCGGAAGTCGCGGCGGGAGGACGGCCGGCCCGCCATGGCGACCTGCGCCGTCGTGCGGCGACCGGCGCGCGGGCGGCTCGCGGTCGTCGGGCTCGGACCCGGCGCCCGGGACCTGCTCACCCCGCGCGCCAGGACCGAACTGCGGCGCGCCGCCGTGCTCGTCGGCCTCGACCAGTACGTCGACCAGATCCGCGACCTGCTGCGGCCCGGCACCCGGATCCTGGAGTCGGGGCTCGGCGCCGAGGAGGAGCGGGCGCGTACCGCGGTCGCCGAGGCGCGCGCCGGGCATGCCGTCGCGCTGATCGGCAGCGGGGACGCGGGCGTCTACGCGATGGCCTCCCCCGCGCTCGCCGAGGCCGCCGACGACATCGACGTGATCGGCGTACCCGGCGTCACCGCGGCGCTCGCGGCCGGGGCGATCCTGGGCGCGCCGCTCGGCCACGACCACGTCTCGATCAGCCTGTCGGACCTGCACACTCCGTGGGAGGTCATCGAGCGCCGGGTGCGCGCGGCGGCCGAGGCCGACATCGTCGTGACCTTCTACAACCCGCGCTCCCGGGGCCGCGACTGGCAGCTGCCCAAGGCGCTCGCGATCCTCGCCGGACACCGGGAGCCGACGACGCCCGTCGGGGTCGTACGCAACGCCTCGCGCCCCGACGAGTCGAGCCGGCTGACCACCCTGGCCGCGCTGGACCCGGCGTGGGTCGACATGATGACCGTCGTGACCGTGGGCAACACGGCGACCCGGGACATCGCCGGGCGCATGGTCACCCCGCGCGGCTACCGCTGGCAGGAGAGCACCCAGGAGGCGGACAGGTGAACCGGGTCGTCCATCCCATCGAGCAGGAGTCCTACCGGCGGCTGCGCGCCCGTCTGGACACCTCGCACCTCCCGCCGCTCACCCGGGCGGTGGTGGAGCGCGTCGTCCACTCCGCCGCCGACCTGGAGTACGCGACCGACCTGGTGACCGACGAGGCCGACCTGGTGAAGGCGCACGCCGCGCTGCACGCCGGGGCGCCGGTCGTCGTGGACGTCGAGATGGTCGCCGCCGGGATCACCCGCCGGGAGACGGTGTGCCGGCTGCGCGACGCCAGGTCCGTTCCCGGCCTGACCCGTTCGGCACACGCGATCCGGCTCGCCCACGAACAGGTCGGGCCCGGAGCCCTGTGGGTGATCGGCAACGCGCCGACCGCCCTGGAGGAGCTGCTGACGCTGGATGCCTCCCCCGCGCTCGTCATCGGCCTGCCCGTCGGCTTCGTCGGCGCCGTCGAGTCCAAGGCCGCGTTGCGCGAGAGCGGGCTGCCCGCCGTCAGCAACGTGTCCGAGAAGGGCGGCTCGGCGGTCGCCGCCGCCGCGCTCAACGCCCTGCTGTACCACCCCACTTCCGAGGAGACCCTGTGACCACCCCGCCCGCCCTGCTCATCGCCGGCCACGGCACCCGGGACGAAGCCGGGGCCGAGGCGTTCCGCGACTTCGTGCGGGAGCTCGGGCGCCGCCACCCCGAACTGCCCGTCGCGGGCGGCTTCATCGAGCTGTCCTCGCCGCCGCTCGGCGACGCCGTGGCCGAACTGGTGGAGCAGGGCGTACGGCGGTTCGCCGCGGTGCCGCTGATGCTGGTCTCCGCCGGGCACGCCAAGGGCGACATCCCGGCCGCGCTGGCCCGCGAGAAGGAGCGGCACCCGGGGATCTCGTACACCTACGGCCGTCCACTGGGCCCCCACCCCTCCCTGCTGTCGGTCCTGGAACGGCGCCTGGACGAGGCGCTGGGCGGTTCCTCGCGGGCCGCGCTGGACCGCGCCGACGTGACCGTGCTGCTGGTGGGCCGGGGTTCGACGGACCCCGACGCCAACGCCGAGGTGCACAAGGCGGCCCGGCTGCTGTGGGAGGGCCGCGGGTACGCCGGGGTGGAGACGGCGTTCGTGTCGCTGGCGGCGCCGGACGTGCCGAGCGGCCTCGACCGGTGTCTGAAACTGGGGGCGCGCCGGATCGTCGTCCTGCCCTACTTTCTCTTCACCGGGATCCTGCCGGACCGGGTGCGGCAGCAGACCGAGGGCTGGGCTGCCGCGCACCCGGAGGTCGAGGTGCGTTCGGCGGACGTCATCGGGCCCGAGCCGGAGCTGCTGGACCTGGTGATGGAGCGGTACCGGGAGGCGGTCGAAGGTGATCTGCGGATGAACTGCGACTCGTGCGTGTACCGGATCGCGCTGCCCGGCTTCGAGGACAAGGTCGGGCTGCCGCAGCAGCCGCACTTCCACCCGGACGACGACGGCGACCACCACGGACACGGACCCGGACACCATCATCATGGCGGGCACGCGCATGCACACTGAGGACGGTTCCGGCGGTTCCGACAGCGCCGGAGGCGACAGAGGCTCCGGAGGCGGGCACGATCTGCGGCACCACGGCGACGTCGAGGTACGCGACGGCGGCCCGGCCCTCGTCGACCTCGCGGTCAACGTGCGGACCGGCACTCCCCCGGTCTGGCTGCGGGAGCGGATAGCGGAGTCGCTGGGCGGGCTCGCCGCCTACCCGGACGGGCGGACGGCGCGGGCGGCGGTCGCGGCGCGGCACGGGCTGCCGGTGGAGCGGGTGCTGCTGACGGCGGGCGCGGCGGAGGCGTTCGTGCTGCTGGCGCGGGCGCTGAAGGTGCGCCGGCCGGTGGTGGTGCACCCGCAGTTCACCGAGCCGGAGGCGGCGCTGCGGGACGCCGGGCACACCGTGGACCGGGTGCTGCTGCGGGAGGCGGACGGGTTCCGGCTGGATCCGGCGGCCGTCCCGGAGGACGCCGACCTGGTGGTGATCGGCAATCCGACCAACCCGACGTCGGTGCTGCATCCGGCCGGGACGATCGCCAGGCTCGCCCGTCCGGGGCGGACGCTGGTGGTCGACGAGGCGTTCATGGACGCGGTGCCGGGCGAGCGGGAGGCGCTGGCCGGACGGACCGACGTGCCGGGGCTGGTCGTGCTGCGGAGCCTGACCAAGACCTGGGGGCTGGCCGGGCTGCGGATCGGGTACGTGCTGGCCGCGCCGGAGGTCGTCGCCGGGCTGGAGCGGGCGCAGCCGTTGTGGCCGGTGTCCACGCCGGCGCTGGCCGCGGCCGAGGTGTGTGTGGCGCCGCGCGCGCTGGCGGAGGCTGCGCACGCGGCCCACCGGGGCGCCGCGGACCGGGCGCATCTGGTGGCGGGTCTCGAGGAGTTCGCGCCGGAGGGGGTGCGGGTGGCGGGGCCCGCGGAGGGGCCGTTCGTGCTCGTCCGGATGGCGGGGGCGGCGGCCGTGCGGCGGCAGCTGCGGGTGCTCGGGTACGCCGTGCGGCGGGGGGACACGTTTCCCGGGCTCGACGAGGAGTGGGTGCGGATCGCGGTGCGGGACCGGGTGACGGTGAACCGTTTCCTGCTGGCGCTCGACCAGGCGTTGATGTTCGTTCGCGCGTGAGGGGGAACTGCGGGCCGGCACGCGACTGCGGGTGCGTCGTGGCCGGCGGCGCGGGTCTACCCCCCGCCGTCCGGCCGGGGTAGAGCCCGGGCCCCCCGGGGGGGGCCCCGCCGGGGGCCGGGCCCCCCCCGGGGGGGGCGGCCGGGGGGGCGGGGGGGGGGGTGGGGG
>NZ_JBFBJI010000037.1:0-84451 GCF_040702065.1 Streptomyces sp. NPDC086777
GCGCGCGCCGGCCGCCCCCGGCCCGGCCACCCCCCCCCCCCCACCCGCGAAAAGGGCGGGGGGGAGGGGACTCGGGGCCCGGGCCTCCGCGGCCCGCCCCCCCCCCCCCGCGAGGAGGGCGTCGAGGAGTTGGTCGTCGGCGCCGGTGTCCTCCTGGATCATCGAGCGGAAGACCCCGGCCCGCGGCGAGTCAGCCCCTCTGCACAGCGACACCCACAGATCGTGCCCGCGTACCCGTGCGGCGAGTGCCTCGTCGGTGACGGCCGGTGCGTCGGTCTCGGGGATGTCGAGCGCCGAATACACGATCGGGTAGTACAGGTTTCCCGCGGTGCGCTGCACCACCTGCACCGGCTTCTCGCACTCCACGGCTTCGCTTGTCCGCTGCCAGGGGTTGCGTCCTGAGCAGTGCATGCCGTGCGTACCGAGGATGTCGAGCAGGTCCCGGGCCGCTCCGCAGCCCTTCGCGGTGCAGGCCACGGAGAGCGCTTCGAGTCCTGAGGCGCGTTCGGAGACCAGGAAGCGCAGCTTGTCGCGGTCGCCGCACTGCCGGCGCTCGCCCGCGTCCTGCCGGGAGTGGGCCCAGAACCACCAGTCGACGTCGCTGAGGTGTCCGGCCTGGCAGATCTGCACGAATCGCATGGGCGCGAGTGCCCGCCCCGGCGAGCAGGACGGGCAGCGCGGCGGATGCCCGGGCTTCTCGTCCGCGATGCGCCACCTGGTCATGCGCCGACAGGAGCCGCAGAAGAGCCAGGACGGGAAGCGGATGTACGGCGCCCCGGGCGCGTCCGGCGTGTCGAACCGGTCGTTGGCCGTCGCCGGGGCGGCGTAGAAACCGGTCACCCCGAGCCGGGAGGCCAGCCGGGGCGAGTCGACCCGCTGCCTGCCGCGGCTCGGCCAGTCGCCGATTCCGGTCGCGACGAACGACTCGCCCTGGATGTCGAAGACGGCTCCGACCCCGAAGGGCACCACCGTCTGGGACTGGCGTACCCGCAGTGTGCGGCTCACAGGTCGGCTCCCTTCACCATCACCTGGCATTCCCGGTCGACGTTGCGCATCGAGTTGGCCGTCTCCCACAGGCCGTATCTCTGCTCGAAGCTCTTGATGAGGTTGGACTGGCCTTTGCCCTGACTGCGGTAGTACAGCTCGCGGCCGTCCTTGCGTGCTGTGCGCGCTGCTTCCTCCCACTCGGCGAGGAGGTCCGACAGTTCCTTGCGGACGGCGTCGCCCGCTGCGGGTTCGCAGGCCTCGGCGCGCGCCGCCAGTTCCGCCACGAGGGCCTCCGCGTCGGGCAGGTGGTGCAGGATCGCCCCCGCCTGGTTCTCCGCGGCAAGGCCGAGGCGGTGCCGGACGAGGATGACGAGAGCGGCGTGCAGGGCGCGGCGCCGCGAGGGTACGGACCACGGAGTGACACTGGTCGGTTCGACATGCCGGTACAGCGAGCGGTGGTACACGTCGAAGGTCTCGTAGTGCGAACGGTCCCGCGGCCTGGTGGCGTTGAAGAAGGTGACGACGAGGCCGGGGACGGCATGCCGGCCGACACGGCTGGTGGCCTGGATGTACTCGGCCGTCGTCTTTGGCTGTCCCTGCATGAGCATCAGTGCCAGCCGCTTCACGTCGACGCCGACGGACAGCATGTTGGTGCAGGGCAGGAAGGACACCGACTCCGGATCGCCCCACCTCCTCTCCAGCCGGTCGAGCAGGACGGGTTGTTCCGCACGCGGCAGGTTGCTGGTCAGCTCCTGCACTTGGTGATCCGCCAACTTCCTCGTCCCCGTACCGGAATCAAGTCCGGCGAGCTGGGCGGGAATGTCATCGGCCGCGGCGGTGACGGTCCGGCCGAGTTCGCGCAGGCTGTGGTGGTAGGCGACGAGCGTCCAGTAGGCGTCCCGGTGTTCCTCGGGCAGCTCCCACGCGCCCTGCAGCAGGGCGGCGGCCACGGCGACGGCGGCGCGGCCCGCCGTGTGTCCCTGGGCCATGACGCCGAGGTAGCGGCGGCCGGACCGGGAGGTGTCCGGTTCCGCGAAGTACGAGTGGCGGGCGTCGAGCCCGGCGGGCGGGAAGAGCTGGACGCCGCCGCCGTAGAGGGCGCGGATCTGTTCCCCTGAGCGGCGGATGGTGGCTGTCGACGCCACGACCTTGGGTCCGATGCCGTCGGCCCTGGTGCACAGCCCCAGCACGGCGGACTCGTACAAGCCGACGGTGGTGCCGAGGGGGCCGGTGAGCAGGTGCAGCTCGTCCTGGATGACGAGGGACGGCGGCAGCTGCGTGCCGCCCGCCGCGAAGAGCCGTCCGGCGCGGGGTTCCCATGCCAGTCGGGCGAACTTGTCGACGGTGCCCAGGACGAACGTGGGCGGCCGGTCGTACAGGTGCTCGTCCACCACGGCGACGGGCAACTCGTCGTGGAAGACGCACTCCTCGCGCGGGCAGAAGAAGGCGAAGGAGTCCGCTCCGGCGCGCACGCCGTAGTCACCGATGTCGGGTGACTTGTGGGCGGGCAGGATGCGGGTGCCGCACCAGGGGCAGCGGTCGAGGATGAACACGTCGTCGGGTCGGGCGGCGGCGCGCACGTCGTCGAAGGCCGCACGGGCTCGTTCGTACGTGTTCGGGGTGGTCGTCTCGCCCACCCACAGGCCGATCGAGAAGGGCTCCTCACCGTAGACGGCAGGGTCCGCCCGGCGGAGGGTTTCGAGGGCGCAGACGGTGGTGGCCGCGCGCTGGAACTGTTGCGTGGTGAGCAGGCTCAGGGTGTAGCGGCTGAGGACCGCTGTGCCGCCGCCGTCGGGTTCGCGTCTGCGCAGTGCCATGGTGAAGGCCGCGAGCAACAGGTACGCCTCGGTCTTGCCGCCGCCGGTCGGGAACCAGATCAAGTCGGTGACGGTCCGGTCCCGGTGCCGGGGGTCGGCCACTCCGTCCAGGGCCAGCAGGAAGAACGCCAGCTGGAAGGGGCGCCAGGCGGCGTCCGGAGCCGGTGCCGGGTCCGGGGGTACGGCGTCGCGGCGGGACCGGCGCGTTCCCGCCAGATCCGGGGCTGAGTGGCGCATCTGAAGCGCCATGACGTGGTTGGCGGTGCGGAAGGCGCGCAGCAGTTCGGGGCGGGACGGATCGCAGAGGGTGCGCACGCCGGACTCGATGCGGGTGACGGCGGCGGCGATACGGTCCAGGACGCGGTCTGCGGCGGCGCGTCCCCACTCAGGGATGTCAGCGTTCAACTGCCCCACGTACCAGGCCCGGTAGTCGGCGGCGAACTCCCAGAGTTCCTCACGAAGTTGATCGACAGAGACGGCAGCGTCGGCAAGGTGTCCGAGGTTCAGCACCGGGGTGCCGCTGAGTCCCGCGGCCCGTACACCGGTGACTTCCGCCTCCGGTATGACGGCCGCGCGCAGCGTCGTGACCTGCTCTTCCGCGTCGTCGTACCGCTCCTCTACCGCGCAGCCGTGTCCGACGGCGTGGGTGCGCACGTGCCGGTACTGCAGGCGCAGTTCCTGCTCCTCCGGGTCGCGGCTGGCGAGACGGACACTCGGGTACTGGAGCACCCTACCGTCCACGGGCCGTACCTCCAGATCCACTTGGAACAGCATGCGGTCCCACTGGGCGGCCTTGCCGACGGCCGGCTCGTGCCGGGCCGCGTTGACGAGCGCCACGGTCACCAGCTGACCGGTTCCGAACGTGCGCCGCCTGACGCGGAGTTCGGCACGCGCGTCGAGGACGGTGACCTCGACGCGGTCAGGGCCGAGGGTGTGCGTCTCGGCCGGCAGCGGGATGCGCTGCCAGCTCCGGCCTCGTTCGCTCGTACCGGAGCGGGTCTCGTAGCGGGCTCCGGAACAGCGGATCTCCACGGTGGTGGCGTCGGTGTAGAAGCTGAGGCCGAGCGAGGAGGGCAGCCAGGAGTTCACTTCCGGAACCGGGTCGGCGGCGGGAGCGGTGTCCTCGGCCGCCCGCTCCGTGCCGGCACCGTCCGGTTCCTCGGCGGCCAGGTCCAACTGGCGCCGCAGATCGGCGTCCTGGGGATACAGGGTGCCCATCAGGTACTGCCGGTCCGGCGGGGCGTCGAGCGTCTCCTCGGCGCCCCCCGCCGGGCCGACGAGCTGTCTGTGCAGGTAGGCGACGAGTTCCTGTCTGGGGTCCATGCTGTTCCTTCAGAGGTACGGGGATGTGGGGCGCGCGCTTCAGGTCCGGCGCCAGCGGTCCCGGAACGTGGTGCGGGCGGTGTCGGCTGCCTGCGCCGCGGCCAGCTGTTGCTCCAGTTCGTTGATGCGGGCCCAGGCGTTGTGCTCGCTCTGGGCGATGCGCTGGGCTGCCTGCTGCTCGACGTTCTCCGCGTGCCGGCGGGCCGCCTCGACGGCCTGGTTCCGCCCGGCGAGTGCGGCCTCCGCCTGCCGAAGTGCGGCCTCGAGGTCGGAGATACGGGTCTCGGCTCCTTCGCGGTACTCCCGCAGACGGCGATCCGCCTCCCCGGCCCGTTTCCGGTGGAAGTCCGCGTCCTGGGTGGCGGCCCGGGCGGACGCCTCCGCCTCTTCCACCTGGCGGACGAGTCCCTGCCGCACCTCGTGCTGTTCCTGTTTCAGCAGCGCGATCCGCGCTCCGGCCTCGGCCCGCAGAAACCGCTCGCGGCGAGCCACTGTTCTGTCCATCCGCCGCAGCAGGGCGTCCTCAAGGGCGTCGAGCTGCCGCTCGGTGTCCGCCGCCACGGCGGCGGCACGTGCCTCGACGGCCTGCCGCGCCCGGCGCTCCTCGCCGAGGCGCTCCTCGTGTTCGAGCCGCACACGCTCCAGCTCGGCCTCGTGCTCACGGCGGAATCCGATGACGAGCTGCCCGTCGGCAGTGCTTCCCTGCCCCTCTTCCTGGACGGCACCGGGCTGCGTTCTCTCGTTCCTGTCCTCAGCGGACAGCCCTGCGTCCGCTGCCGGGGAACCTCCTGTGACGTCCACGACCGCAGCGTGTCCTGGCACGTGGTGGCTCTCCTCGCGCTCAGCGGGGAGTGCGTCACGGCAGGAGACCGTCTCGACACAGCCCGCCTCGTCGGCCGGGCCGGGTGCAGGCGACGGCGCATCGCCCGGCGCCCCCTCCGAGATCGCGGGTTCACGGTCCGAGGCACCCGCGGACGCGCCGCCCGAGTGCGCACCGGACGCAGGCGGTGGTTCCTCGGTCTCCCGTCGGTTCGGGAGGCCCGCAGCGAGTTCCCGCAGGGCGTCACGCACAGCGAGCCGGGACTCCGTGTTCACCAGCGACTTCCTGGCCAGGTATGCCGAGGGGGTCAGCCCGACCAGTGCCTCGCACGGCCGCTCGAAGAAGTCCTCGGGCCGAAGCCGGGCCCTTCTCAGCGTGTCGAAGACGCGCTGCAGGACTTCCAGAGCGGCGAGCACCTGGCGGTCCGGCATCCTGCGCTCCCGCGCGGCGCGTACGACGTCCGCTGTGGCCCGGGGACCGAGGATCACCGTCAGCTGCGCCTGCCCCAACGCCACCAGCGCGTACCGGGCCAGCCAGTCGATGCCGCCCTCGAACCTCGCCCCCAGCCGCAAGGCCTTCTCCCAGTCCGCGGTGGGCGACACCGACTCAACCGGGCCGGGCTGCTCGGACTGGTCGGGCTGCTCGGACTGGTCGGGCTGCTCGGTCTCGTCGGGATCTTCCCGCTCGGCATCCCCGACGGCCGCGGTCGGAGGCGGGGGTTCCATGGCACCGTCATGCGTGTCCGTCCCCGTATCCCTCTGGCTGTCCTCCACCGCCGTGGCCGCCTCCTCGTCGTTCCCGTACGACGGCTCGTCGGCCTGGGGCGCGCTGTCGTCGGCTCGGGACGACGACTCGTCCACCGCGGCGACAGGCTGCGGCTGGCCAAGGGCACGTCGTTTCGTCGGCCGGGCCTGCTTTCCGTCCTCCGCGGCATCCTGCGCAGTCCCGCCCTCGTTCGCGCCGAGGACCCCGACCGTCCTCAGGCGCGCCCTGAACACCGGGAGGGCCTTGCTCTCCACCTGCCGGATGCGCTCGCGGGTCACGCCGAACTCCCGCCCCAGTTCGTCGAGCGTCGAGGGCTCGTCGCCGTCGAGGCTCAGGCGACGGACCAGGACCCGGGCGTCGCGCTCGGGGAAGGTGTCCACCACCGCCATGACGTCTTCCATCAGGAGTGCACTCACCACACCTTGCTCCACCGACGGCAGAGCCTGGCGCTCCCCGACGAAGTCGCCGAGGGTGGCGCCGTCGCCGATGACCCGGTCGAGCGAATCGGTGCGCCGGCTCAGCTTTCGGATCTCCGCCACCTTCTGCACGCTCAGGTCACAGAGAACCGCCACGTCGACGACCCCGGCAGGCCGACCCTGCGCGGCGAGCGTGCGCTCCGCCGCCGCCACCTTGCGCATCTGCTCGTGCATATGGACCGGGACGCGGATGAGGGCGCCCTCGTCCGCGATGGCCCGGCTGATCTGCTGCCGCACCCACCAGGTCGCGTACGTCGAGAACTTGTTGCCCATCGTCGGGTCGAACTTGCGGGCCGCCCGCATCAGTCCGAGCACCCCTACCTGGAACAGGTCTTCGTAGTCCAGCCCCTGCTCCAGGTAGGAACGGACGAGCGAGTGCACCAGCCGCAGGTTGTGCAGGACGAGGCAGTCCCGGGCCCGGATGCGGAGGTCGCCGGGCGGCAGCGCGCACAGTTCCGCCTCCTCGGGCTCCTGTGCGACGTGGTCCGCACCGCCGCGCACGAGTACGGCCAGCCCGACCTCGGCCTCCGCGCTGAGGAGGCGGTTCTCGGGCCGCGGCTGAACGCGGTCCACGCGCAGCACGGACATGGCGGCCGCCACGGCGTCGGCGAATTCGCCGGTTTCCGGCAGGACCTCCTGCTCCGCCGCCCCCGGCCCACTCCCCGCCGTTCCCGGTTCGCCCTCCGCCGCCCCCGGCCCAACCTCCGCCGCCCCCGGTTCGCCCTCCGGCAACGACGAGACCGCCTCCGCTGTGGGCTCTCCGGCCGGGGTTTCGGCATCCCTCACCCTTGCCCCGGACCGAAGCTCGTCCGCTTCACGTGCGGTCAGCCCGGCCAGCCGGATCACTCCGTCGAGCGTCTGGGACGTCACATATCCGTCGGCGTCCGCATAGCGCATCAGAAGCGCTCGCGCCCGCCCAACACGAGCCGACACATTTTCTTCACGGAATCTTGCAACCTTTTCCGCATCTGGCGAGTCCGCGTCTACATGCACACGTGCGTCACGGACATGCAGCCCCAGTCGGGCCAGCTCGCCTCGCAGCCGGTCCTGCTCGACCTGGCCGAGCCCCAGGGGGCGCACGTGCTGTGCGAAGGCCGACTCCGGCACGACGCCGTCCACGGCCGCATGCCTCAACCGAGCCAGCAGCTCCCCGATCGCGACCTTCAAGCCGGGCCCGCCCGCCCCACCGGCGACTCGATCCTGCACGCCACCCACCCCCGTTCGCTTCACGGTGAGATTAAGGGTGTCGTGTTGACGATGTCAACGGATGAATGCTCTGTGCAACGCAAAGTGATTCGTGTACTGTGACGGCTGTCTCACTGTCCGTTCTGACACGATGGGCCGTGCGGCAGCAGACCAGGGGGCGCGTTCCGTTCCGGAACCGCGAGAACGCGAGCAAGTAGGCAGAGGAGCGGCAGTGAGCCACGAGCTCGTCGACGGCAGATTCCGCATCGGGCGCGTCATCGGCAGGGGCAACATGGGGGAGGTCCACCGGGCCGAGGACCTGCGCGCTCCCGAGGGCTCGCCCGAGCGCACCGTCGCCGTGAAGACGATCCTGCGTCGCCGCACCGGAGGCCGGATCGACACCGGCGGCGACACCAAGGCCGTGGAGCGCTTCGCCCGCGAAGTGAACATCATGCGCCTGCTGGAGCACCCCAATCTCACCCGGCTCGTCGCGGGCGGCATCGCCACGGACTGCGACGACCTGCCCTATCTCGCCATGGAATACCTGGACGGCGAGTCGCTGCGCGACCTCATCGAGGAGGAGTCACAGCTCCCGGTCGCCTGGACCGCCGCCATCGGCGCCCAGATCGCCGCCGGCCTCGCCGCCGCGCACGCGAAGGGCGTGGTCCACCGGGACCTGAAGCCCGCCAACGTCATGCTCACCCGGGGCGGCACGGTCAAGGTGCTCGACTTCGGCATGGGCAGCATCGTCGACGACCCGGACCAGACCCGCCTGACCAGCACCGGCGTCAGCGTGGGCACCGCCCGCTACATGGCGCCTGAGCAGTGCCAGGCCAAGCAGGTGACCCAGGCCGCCGACCTGTACGCGCTGGGCTGTGTGCTGTACGAGATGCTGGTCGGCGTTCCTCCGTTCACGAGCGAGTCGGCGTACGAGCTCGCCGAGCGGCATGTCCACCAGGAGCCCAGTCCCGTCCGCGCGATCCGCGGTGACGTCCCCGCCGAACTCGCCCGCCTCGTCGACCGGCTGCTGGCCAAGGACCCGGCGAACCGCCCCGCCGACGCCGTGACCGTACGGGACGCCCTGCTCCCCCTCGCCGTACCGGCGGACGAGACCTGCCTCGTCCCCTCGTGGAGCGAGCAGGACCCGACGCTCCCCCTGCGCGAGGCCGCCCCGGCCCCGGTGCCCGTCCCGCTGCAGCAGCCCGCCCCGGTGACCGGCTCCGGCGCCGGCATGGACGTCTTCGGGGTCCACCAGAATCTGATCCGCGACTACCGCTCCTTCACCGAGGGCGGCACCGTCATCCGCGACGAGCGCATCAAGGCCTACGTCGAGAAGGACCTGGACGACAAGTCCCAGTGGCCGAACCCCTGGCTGTCGCTCAACCCGTTCTTCCAGGGTGGCGGCACGGTGGTCGAGCTCGCCCAGCAAAAGGTGCTGCACCCTGAGTGCGCCCGCATCTTCCAGGCGAAGAAGACCGAGGGCGGCACCGTCTGCGACGGCAGGCCGCTGCTCCTGCACCGGCACCAGCGCGACGCCATCGACGCCGCCGCCTCCGGGGCGTCGTACGTCCTGACGACCGGCACCGGCTCCGGCAAGTCGCTCTCCTACATCGTCCCGATCGTCAACAAGGTGCTGCACGAGCGCGACGAGGAGGGCCCGGACGCTGCGAAGCGCGTGCGGGCGATCATCGTGTATCCGATGAACGCTCTCGCCAACAGCCAGCTGCGGGAGCTGGAGAAGTTCCTGCGCGACGGCTACGGCGCGGGCCGCGAGCCGGTCACCTTCGCCCGCTACACCGGCCAGGAGGACGACGAGAAACGCAAGGAGATCCGCGACAACCCGCCGGACATCCTGCTCACCAACTACGTGATGCTGGAGCTGATGCTGACCCGCCCGGCCGACCGGGCGAGCCTCATCAGAATGGCGCGCGGCCTGGAGTTCCTCGTCTTCGACGAACTGCACACCTACCGCGGCCGCCAGGGCGCCGACGTCGCCCTGCTGATCCGCAGGGTCCGCGAGGCCTGCCAGGCGGAGAACCTGCAGTGCATCGGTACGTCGGCCACCATGTCGACCGAGGGCACGCTGGAGGACCAGCGGCAGGTGGTCGCCGGTGTGGCGAGCACGCTGTTCGGCACCACGGTGCGCCCCGAGCACGTCATCGGCGAGACCCTGGTCCGTGCGACGGGCGAGGCGCCCGACACCGTACCGGCCGAACGCCTGACCTCCCCTGCCCCGCGCGCCTACGACGACCTGGCGCGCGACCCGCTGGCCCGCTGGATCGAGGACCGCTTCGGCCTCGTCGCGGACGGCGCCACGGGCCGCCTGGTACGCCGGCCGCCGACCCAGATCGAGGTCGCCGCACGCGAGCTGCACGAGACGTCGGGCGTCGACGAAGAGCAGTGCGCGAAAGCGATCCGAGCGACGCTGGAGGCCGGCTCGCAGGCGCTCAACCCGCGCAACGAACGGCCGCTGTTCGCGTTCCGCCTGCACCAGTTCCTCTCCAAGGGCGACACCGTCTACGTCACCCTGGAGGACAAGTCCTCCCGCCACCTGACCCGCTCCTACCAGCTCGAACAGCCCGGCAGCGGCGGCAAATTGCTGATGCCGCTGGCCTTCTGCCGGGAGTGCGGCCAGGAGTACCTGACCGTGTGGCGCACGGAGAAGGACGGCGAGGTCCGCTACGAGGCGCGCCGCGACACCTCGGCGACCGGCGGCCGCCAGGGCGACGGCTACCTCTACCTCGACCACGAGCGCGAGTGGCCCTCCAACGTGCAGTACGCGGTGGACGACCGCCGACTGCCCGAATCCTGGCTGGAGTTGGACGACAAGGGCCAGGAGGTCGTCAAGCGCGCCTACCGCGACCGGGTGCCGAGGGCCGTCACCGTCGACACGTTCGGCCGCGAGGGCCAGGGCGAGCTGAAGGCCGCGTTCATCCCGTCGCCTTTCCTGTTCTGCCTGCACTGCGGTGTGGCGTACGAGCAGACGCGCGGCCGGGACTTCGCCAAGCTGGCGACGCTGGACCAGGAGGGCCGCTCCTCCGCGACCTCGCTGGTCTCGGCGTCGATCGTGCGCTCGCTGAAGTCGGTGCCCGAGGAGGCCCTCGACAAGAAGGCGCGCAAGCTCCTCACGTTCGTCGACAACCGGCAGGACGCCTCCCTCCAGGCGGGCCACTTCAACGACTTCGTGCAGATCACCCAGCTGCGCGGGGCCCTGTACCGGGCAGCCCTGGACGCCGGCGACGACGGGCTGCACCACGAGGAACTGGCTACGGCGGTGGCCAACGCGCTCGCCATCGCCCCCGCCGACTACACCGGGGAGAGCGAGCTGCCGCCGTCGCTGGCCCGCAACGCGGCCCGCACACTGCGGGACGTGATCGCCTTCCGGCTCTACCTGGACCTGGAGCGCGGCTGGCGCATCACCATGCCCAACCTGGAACAGACGGGCCTGCTGGAGATCGACTACGAGGACCTGGACTGGGTCGCCGCCAAACAGGACCGCTGGGAGGGCACGCACCAGGCGCTGCGGGACGCCGACCCGGCACTGCGGGCCGAGGTCATGAAGGCCCTGCTGGACGACATGCGCCGCTCCCTCGCCATCGACGTGTCGTACTTCCGCGACGACGCCTTCGACTCCCTCCAGCGCGCCAGCGAGGAGCGGCTGGTCGACCCGTGGGTGCTGTCCTCCGCCGACAAGCCCCGGGTCGGCACCGCCTACCCGCACCCCTCCCGGCGGGGCACGGACCGTTCGAGCCTGTTCCTCTCGGCGCGGGGCAGGTTCGGCAAGTTCCTGCGGCGCACCGACCGGACCTTCCGCGACCTGGACCAGGACGACCTCCAGCTGATCATCGCGGAGCTGCTGAAGGTGCTGACCAAGGCGGGCCTGGTCAAGGAGGTGGAAGTCGCCCCGCAGCGTGCCGGCCGTTACCGCAGGGCGTCTTCCGCGGCCATGACCGGCTACCGGGTGGCCGCCCAGTCACTCGTCTGGCGCGCCGGCAAGGGCGAGTCGGGCGCGCACGACCCGCTGACCCGCACCTACCAGAGCGGCGACGGCCCGCGCATCAACACGTTCTTCCTCAAGCTGTACCGGGAGACCGCCGACGCCCTGTCCGGCCTGTACGCCCGCGAGCACACCGCCCAGGTGTCCCCGGAGGACCGCGAGGCGCGCGAGGAAGCCTTCCGCAAGGCGGAGCTGAAGCTCCTGTACTGCTCTCCCACGATGGAGCTCGGCGTCGACATCTCCGAGCTCAACGCGGTGATGATGCGCAACGTGCCGCCCACGCCCGCCAACTACGCCCAGCGTTCGGGCCGCGCGGGCCGCAGCGGCCAGCCCGCGCTG
Organism: Streptomyces sp. NPDC086777; assembly: GCF_040702065.1. Lineage (NCBI taxonomy): Bacteria > Bacillati > Actinomycetota > Actinomycetes > Kitasatosporales > Streptomycetaceae > Streptomyces > Streptomyces sp. NPDC086777. Next base: position 11,710 of record NZ_JBFBJI010000037.1, read on the forward strand.
GTGACGACCTACTGCGCGACGGGCAACAGCCACGACCAGTACTACTTCCGCCAGCCCTGGCGCATGGTGGCGGGCGCGGTGGCCCCGCCCCGTCTGGACCTGGCCAACGAGGACCTGGTCCTCTCCCACCTCCAGGGCATCTGGATCGCCGAGGCCGGCCTGCGCCTGGGCCGTTCCGTCCCGGACGTGCTCGACGTGTCGTACCCGGATTCCGGCGACCGCCCGGACCCGGCTCTGCACCTGCTCCCGGACATCCGGGACGCGGCCCATGACGACGGTGCCCAGCGGCGCACGGTCGACGCGGCGCTGCGCGTCCTCGGCCCGCTGTTCAGGGACTTCGCGGACACCACGTGGTGGCACGACGACTGGATCGACGACAAGGTCCGCACCGTCGCCGAACGCTTCGACCGCGCCTTCGACCGCTGGCGCAGCCTGTTCCGGGCCGCCCTGGACGACCAGTACGTCCAGAACAAGCGCCGCCTCGACTACAGCCTCACCGAAGGCGACCGCAACCGCGCCAACGCCCGCCGCCGCGAGGCCGAGACCCAGCTGAACCTCCTCATGAACGAGAGCGTCGACAGCAAGTCGGTCCTCTCCGACTTCAACCCCTACCGCTACCTCGCCTCCGAGGGCTTCCTGCCCGGCTACAGCTTCCCGCGCCTGCCGCTCGCCGCGTACATCCCGACGATCGGCCGCCGCCGCGGCGACGGCGACTACCTGCAGCGCCCCCGCTTCCTCGCCATCCGCGAGTTCGGCCCCGGCTCGCTGATCTACCACGAGGGCGCCCGCTACCAGGTCACCCGCATCCAGCTGCCGCCGGACTCCTCCGGCGAGCTGACCACGGGCGAGGCCCGCCGCTGCGCGAACTGCGGCTACCACCACGAGCCCAAGGAACGCGAGGACCGCTGCGGCTTCTGCAACGAGCCCCTCGGCGCCGCGACCTACGGCCTGCTGCACCTGCACACCGTGTACACCACCCGCCGTGAGCGGATCTCCTCGGACGAGGAGGAGCGGCGCCGGGCCGGCTTCCGGCTGGAGACGTCGTACCGCTTCCACGACCACGGCGTCCGCAAGGGCCGCCTCAACGCGACGATCGCCGCCCCGGACGGTCGGCTGGCGCAGATCACCTACGGCGACTCCGCGACCGTCCGCATCACCAACACCGGCCGGGTGCGCGCCCGTACGGACGAGCCGCCGGGCTACTGGCTGGACCTGGCCGACGGCCGCTGGATGAAGGACAAGGACGCGGCCGAAGCCGTGGGCGACTTCAGCGAGTTGCCGCCGGTCGACGAGGACGGCAACGAACGGCGCCGTAAGAAGCGCGTCATCCCGTTCGTGGAGGACCGCCGCAACATCCTCGTCGTCACCCTCGACGAGGCGCTGCCCGAACCGATCGCGCTCACGCTCATGTACGCCCTGGAGCGGGGCATCGAGGCCGCCTTCGAGCTGGAGGACGCCGAACTGTCCAGCGAGCTGCTGCCGCCGGACGACGGCCCCAGGCGCCGCATCCTCTTCATGGAGGCGGCCGAGGGCGGCGCCGGCGTGCTGCGCCGCCTCCAGGCCGAGGACGACGCCCTCGCCAAGGCGGCCAGCCGAGCCCTGGAGATCTGCCACTTCTCGGCGGACGGCAAGGACGAGGGCGACGAGGAACACCGCCCGGGACGGGCCTGCGCGCGCGGCTGCTACGAGTGCCTCCTCACCTACGGCAACCAGCTCGACCACGCCCAGATCGACCGGCACACGGTGGCCGGGCTGCTGGTGCGGCTGGCGTCGGCGACGGCGCAGCGGGAGTCGCGCGGCGAGTCCCGGTCGGAGCAGTACCGGCGACTGCTGGCCGAATCCCCGGCCGCACCCACGGCCGTCGAGGCGTCGGCAGCCGAACTGGCCGCGCAGGGCGACTTCCTGGGCTGGGCGAAGGTCCGCGGCCTGCGGCTTCCCGACGAGAATGACGTCTTCCTGACCGACGCGAACGCGGCCCCGGACTTCGTCTACCGACTCCCCGGCGCCAACGTCGCGGTGTTCGTCGACGGCCCCGACACCGAGGCGAGCGCGCTGCGCGACGCCGACGCCGAGGAGCGGCTGTTCGACGCCACCTGGGACGTGGTCCGCTTCCCGCACGGCGGCGACTGGGACGCCATCGCCGCCGCCAACACCCGCTACTTCGGCTCCCCGGCCGCCCACTAGTCACCCACAGAGGATTTGAAGATCGCTATGGCATTCACGTACTCCGCCGGATCCCTGGTGAAGGCCCGTGGCCGCGAGTGGGTGGTACTCCCCGAGAGCGAGCCCGACCTGCTCGTCCTGCGCCCGCTCGGCGGCTCCGACGACGACATCGCGGCCGTGTTCCCCTTCGAGCCCGTCGAGGAGGCCCGCTTCGCCCCGCCGGAGCCGGCCGACCTCGGCGACCAGCGGGCGGCGGGCCTGCTGCGCACGGCCCTGCGGGTGGGCTTCCGCTCGGGCGCGGGCCCGTTCCGCTCGCTGGCCAGCATCGCGGTGGAGCCGCGCGCGTACCAGCTCGTACCGCTGCTGATGGCCCTGCGCCAGAAGACCGTCCGCATGCTGATCTCCGACGACGTCGGTATCGGCAAGACCATCGAGGCGGGCCTGATCGCGAGCGAGCTGCTGGCACAGGGCGAGGCGAGCGGCCTGGCCGTGCTCTGCTCCCCGGCCCTGGCCGAGCAGTGGCAGCAGGAGCTGCGCGGCAAGTTCGGCATCGACGCGGAGCTGGTGCTGTCGTCGACGGTGTCGCGCCTGGAGCGGGGCCTGGACCTCGGCCAGTCCCTCTTCGACCGCTACCCCAACGTGATCGTCTCCACGGACTTCATCAAGTCCACCCGCCACCGCGACGACTTCGTACGCCACTGCCCCGACCTGGTGATCGTCGACGAGGCCCACACGTGCGTGGCGGCCGACGACACCTCGGCGAGCGCCCAGAGCCAGCTCCGCTACGAGCTGCTGCGCCGGGTGGCGCAGGACGCCGAGCGCCATCTGCTCCTGGTGACGGCGACCCCGCACAGCGGCAAGGAGTCGGCGTTCCGGAACCTCCTCGGGCTGGTCAAGCCGGACCTGGCGCACGTGAACCTGGAGTCGGAGACGGGCCGGAAGCTGCTCGCCCAGCACTTCGTGGCCCGTAAGCGGGCGGACGTACGCCAGTACCTCACGAAGGAGGACGGCCTGGCGGACGACTCCCTCGCCGAACGCACCGCCTTCCCCTCGGACCGTTTCTTCAAGGACGAGACGTACAAGCTGTCCCCCGAGTACCGGGCCCTGCTGGACGACGCGATCGCCTACGCGAGCGAGCGCGTCGAGGAGGCGGGCGGCCAGGGCAAGCGTGAGGCCCGTATCGCCTGGTGGTCGGCGATCGCTCTGCTGCGCTCGCTGGTGTCGTCCCCGGCGGCCGCCGCGCAGACCCTCACCACCCGTTCGGCGGCGGCGATCGCGGCGTCGGCGGAGGAGGCCGACAAGCTGGGCGCCCCGCTGAACAGCGACGCGGCGGACAGCGACGCGCTGGAAGGCATGGACGTGGCTCCGGGCGCGGAGACGGACGAGGGCTCGGCGAAGTCACAGCTCGCCGAACTGGCCGAACTGGCCGCACAGTTGAAGGGCCCGGAGAAGGATCTCAAGCTGAAGGCGCTCATCAAGCACCTCAAGGCGCTGCTGGCCGACGGCTACAACCCGATCGTCTTCTGCCGCTACATCCCGACGGCCAAGTACCTGGCCGAGCAGCTCGCGAACGACCCGGAGACCAAGAAGCGCGGCCCCCTGGGGGCGAAGACGGTCGTCAAGGCGGTCACCGGCGAGCTGTCGCCGCAGCAGCGCATCGAGCGGATCGAGGCGCTGGCGGCGGAGGCCGGCGAGGACGCGGCGGCCCGCCGGGTCCTGATCGCCACGGACTGCCTCTCGGAGGGCGTCAACCTCCAGCACTACTTCGACGCCGTCGTCCACTACGACCTTGCCTGGAACCCCACGCGCCACGACCAGCGCGAGGGCCGCGTCGACCGCTACGGCCAGCGCCGCGACGAGGTCCGCGTCATCACCCTCTACGGCGACGACAACGGCATCGACGGCAAGGTCCTGGAGGTGCTGATCAAGAAGCACCGCCAGATCAAGAAGGACCTCGGCATCTCCGTCTCCGTCCCCGACGAGCTGTCGACGGGCGTGACGGACGCGATCGTGGAGTGGCTGCTGATGCGCGGCCGGGAGAACGAGGACGCGCTGTTCAGCGCGGACGCGTTCAAGGTGAGCACGGCGAAGCTGGACAGCGACTGGAACTCGGCGGCGGAACGCGAGCGGCAGTCCCGCTCCCGGTTCGCCCAGCGTTCCATCCACCCGGAGGAGGTGGCCCGCGAGGTCGCGTCAATCCGGGAGGCGCTGGGCGGGGCGGGGGAGATCCGGACGTTCGTACGCGAGGCGCTGGGCGCGCTGGGCGCGGTACTGCGGGGCGCCGACGGTGGTGGCCGCGAGTCCGGGGACTTCACCGCCCAGGTCGGCGGCACTCCCGCGGGCCTGCGGGACGCGCTGGCGCCGGTGGTGGGCGCGGAGGTCGTGGAGAAGGACCGCGAGATCCCGTTCCGCGGCGACCCGGCGGTGGCACGCGGCGAGGCGGCCCTGGTCCGCACGGACCCGGTGGTCGGCGCCCTCGCGTCCCACGTCCTCAACGCCGCGCTGGACACCCAGGCAGAGGGCGCCCGCCCGGCCCGCCGCTGCGGCGTCATCACGACGGACGCGGTCAGCACGAGGACGACCCTGCTGCTGGTCCGCTACCGCTTCCACCTCACGCTGCCGTCCCGGAGCGGCGAACGGCAACTGGTGGCAGAGGACGCCCGCCTGCTGGCCTTCGAGGGCGCCCCGAAGAACGGCGCGTGGCTGACACCGGAGCAGGCGGCGGCCCTGCTGAAGGCGACGGCGTCGGAGAACACCGACCCGCACTTCGGGGAGCGCACGATGACCCGCATCCTCGGTCAACTGTCGGATGCGAATGGGTACTTGGAGTCGTACGGCGATGAGCTGGCCGCCGAACTGGACGCGGCCCACCGCCGCGTGCGGGCCGCCTCCGGCGAGATCGTCCGAGGCCTGTCGGTCACCGCCCAGAAGCCCGCCGACATCCTCGGCGCCTACGTCTACCTGCCCGCCGCCGCTTCTGCTTCTGTTCCGGTTGGAGTGTCCGCCTGATGTCCGCCACCACCCGCAACCAGGTGTTCACCGCCGTCCACACGGTCGGGGGGCTGCTGCCGGCTGACATGCTGGTACGGATCTCCGAGGGCAAGGACGTCCCCGGTTCCAAGCCCGCCGACTACGGACTGCCGTCGTCCCGTTCGGTGCGCGACGAGGCCGAGCGCAGCTGGGAGTACCTCAAGCCGCTGTGGCGCGAGCTGCGCAAGCGCCTGCCGGAGGACCGGGAGACGGGCGTACCGGCGAGCGACCCCACCGGGCTCGCGGAGAACGACTGGCTGACCCCGCTCTGGCGGGAACTGGGCTTCGGCCGCCTCACGCACATCGGTGCGGCAGGCATCACCGCCGACTCCGACGCGGAGAAGAAGTTCCCGGTCTCCCACCGCTGGCACCACGCCCTCATCCACCAGGCGGCCTGGAACGCCGAGCTGGACAAGCGGCCGGGCGGCGCCGGCACGGTCCCGCCCCAGTCGATGCTCCAGGAGTGCCTGAACCGCACTGAGGCCCACCTGTGGGGCGTCCTGACCAACGGCCGCCAGGTCCGCCTGCTCCGGGACTCCAGCGCGCTCGCCACGGCGTCGTACGTCGAGTTCGACCTCGAAGCGATCTTCGACGGCGAGCTGTTCAGCGAGTTCGTGCTGCTGTACCGACTGCTGCACGCGTCGCGTTTCGAGGTGGTGGAGGGGGCGGCGCCGTCGTCCTGCTGGCTGGAGAAGTGGCGCACTGAGGCCATCGCCTCGGGCACGCGCGCCCTGGACCAGCTCCGCAAGGGCGTCCAGCAGGCGATCACCGCGCTGGGCACGGGCTTCCTCCGGCACCCGGAGAACACGGCGCTGCGGGAGGACGTCCGCCCGAAGCCGCTGCAGGCCGCCCTGCTGCGCATGGTGTACCGCCTGCTCTTCGTCTTCGTCGCCGAGGACCGCGACGCGCTGCTGTCGCCGGGGGCGGACGGTATCGCGCGCGAGAGGTATGAGACGTACTTCTCGTCGGCGAGGCTGCGGGCGCATGCGCGGAAGCGCCGGGGCACGGCGCACGGTGACCTGTACGAGGCCCTGCGGATCGTCCTCACGGCACTCGGCGACGAGAAAGGCCGCCCCGAGCTTGGCCTGCCCGGCCTCGGCGGCCTGTTCAACGACACGGAGGCTGACGCCCCGTTGCGCGACCTGAGGCTCTCCAACGAGGCCCTGCTGACGGCCGTACGGCACCTCTCCCAGGTCCGCGACGGCAGCTCGGGCCGCTGGCGGGCGGTGGACTACCGGCACCTGGACGCGGAGGAACTGGGCTCGGTCTACGAGTCCCTGCTGGAGCTGGAGCCGAAGTACAGCGCGGCCGAGCGTACGTTCACGCTTGTCGAGGTGGCGGGCAACACCCGTAAGACGACGGGCAGTTACTACACACCGTCCTCGCTGATCGAATGCCTGCTGAACTCCACGCTGGACCCGGTGATCGAGGATGCCGTGCGGCGCGGTGAGGAGGCGGCGGCGCGATCGGGCGCGGCCGATCCGGCCGATGCGATCGTCAAGGAGCTGCTGTCTTTGACGGTTTGCGACCCGGCGTGCGGCTCCGGACACTTCCTGGTGGCGGCGGCCCGCCGCATCGCCAAGCAGGTCGCGGCGGTCCGGGAACGCAACCCGGAGCCGACGCTGGACGCGGTGCGCCACGCCTTGCACGAGGTCGTCGCCCGCTGCATCTACGGCGTAGACCTCAACCCCATGGCCGTGGACTTGGCCAAGGTGTCCTTGTGGCTGGAGGCGCTGGAGCCGGGCAAGCCGTTGAGCTTCCTGGACGCGCATGTGAAGCACGGCAACGGCTTGATCGGCGCCACGCCCAAGCTGCTCCGCGACGGCATCCCCGACGAGGCGTTCATCGCGACCGAGGGCGACGACAAGAAGCACGCGAAGGCCCTGGAGAAGATCAACCAGCAGGAGCGGGTGGGCCAGGGCAGCCTGTTCGACCTGGGCGGGGAGGCGGTCAGCGTCACCAACACCGTGTTCGCCAGCGGCCTGCGCTCCATCACGCTGGCCCAGGCGGAGGAACTGACCGACGTCCGCCGGCAGGAGGACGCGTACGAGAAGTGGACCGGCTCGTCGAACTACCGGCGGGCGCTGCGGGTCGCTGACGCGTGGTGTGCGGCGTTCGTGTGGCTGAAGACGCCGGAGGCGCCGAGGCCGGTGACGTACGCGGTGTTCAAGGCGCTGGAGGATCCGAGCGGCCAGGGTGTGGCCGAGGAATCCAAGACAGAGATCAGGCGGCTGCGTAAGCAGTTCTCTTTCTTCCACTGGCACTTGGAGTTCCCCGAGGTGTTCTCGGTGCCGGAGGACGGCCGGGGTGTGTCGCCGGACACCGGTTGGGCGGGGGGCTTCGACTGTGTCGTGGGGAACCCGCCGTGGGACAGCGTCGACTTCCGCGAACAGGAGTTCTTTGCGCAGCGTGCGCCCGAGATCGCGGAAGCATCGAGGACTGCCGTACGGAAGAAGATGATCGAGGCGCTCAAGAACTCGCCCGAAACGCTTCCGCTGTACGAGGAGTTCGAGGCGGGCAAGCGAAAGGTGTACGCCGAGAGCCACTTCCTGCGGCGGTCGGGCCGGGTCCCGCTGACGGGGCAGGGGAATCTCAACACGTACGCGGTCTTCACGGAGACGGATCGCATACTGCTCGGACCCACGGGACGGGCGGGGGTGATCGTTCCGACGGGAATCGCGACGGACGCACGGACGCAGCACTTCTCCGGGGATCTGGTACGGCGTGGGGCGATTGCGGCGCTGTACGACTTCGAGAACGCAGCGCCCCTCTTCCCTGGCGTGCACCGCTCGTTCAAGTTCAGCATCCTGTCCATGGTCGGCCGTTCCCTGCGCGAACCGGCGGCTCGATTCGCCTTCTTCCTCCACGACCCGGCTGAACTGGATGACCCGGACAAGGCGTTTACGCTGACGCCGGACGAGATTGCGCTGCTCAATCCCAACACGGGCACGCTTCCCGTGTTCAGGTCCAGGCGGGATGCTGAGATCACGCTGGGCATGTACCAGCGGCTGCCTGTGCTGTGGGAAGAGGGCACACCGGACGGCAACCCATGGGGGATGTTGTTCTCACAAGGATTGCTCAATATGGGCCACGACTCAGCTCTCTTGCACCTGCGCGAGGAACTCGAAGGCTCCGGCTGGACGCTCGAAGGCAACATCTTCGCCAAGGGCCGCGCGCGGATGCTGCCCCTCTACGAGGCAAAGATGCTGCACCACTACGACCACCGGTGGGCCACGTACGACGACGCAGGTGACACTCGGGCGCTGTCGCTGGACGAGAAGAACGACGGTAACGCCGTTGTCCTGCCACGCTATTGGGTGGCCGAGGAGGACACACCGTCCGGTAAGTTCGACAAGGACGGCGAAAACGTTCTCATCCCCGGCGTCCAAAAGCGCCTCGCAGAGAAGTCCTGGCCCCACGGATTCCTACTCGGGTGGCGGGACATCTGTCGCGCCACGGATGAACGAAGCATGATCAGCGCGCTGATGCCACCTGTAGGGGTCGGCCATAAATTCCTACTGGCGTTCTGTCGCGCGCCCGAAATCCTCGGAGCTGTGTGGTCTTCCTTCGCCCTGGACTACGCGGCACGACAGAGCATCGGCGGCACATCTATGAGCTTCTTCATCGTGAAGCAGCTCCCTGTCCCTACCCCCACCCAACTCTCCGCCCATGCCCCCTTCATCGTCCCCCGAATCCTTGAACTCACTTACACCGCAGGCGATATGGCAGGCCTAGCTACCTACCTCGGCGACACGGGCGCGCCGTATCAGTGGGACGAACAGCGCCGTCAGCACATCCGCGCCGAACTCGACGCCCTCTTCTTCCACCTCTACGGTGTATCCCGCGAAGACGTCGACTACATCCTCGACACCTTCCCCATCGTGCGCCGCAAGGACGAGGCCAAATACGGCACGTACCGCACAAAAGAACTGATCCTCGCAGAGTACGACCGCATGGCCGCCGCCGGCCTCACCCTGGAGAACCCGCTCGTCGAAGGTGAGAACTACACCTCCACCCTCACCCCACCCCCGGGCCACGGCCCCCGTCACCCCGCCTGACCGCTCGCCCCGGAGACAGGAGCGCCAACGGACCATGAGCAACCCGCAACAGCAGCCATCTGAGTACGAACTCAACGCATGGCGTGCCATCCAGCAGTTCAAGGGACGCCCGCTGTCACGGGCGATGAGTAACGCCGGCGAGCAGGTGGCGAACGGCGTCTCGGCGCTCGGCAAGCGTGCCGCGAAGCAACTGGAGAACCACCCCAGGGCGAAGTCGGCGCTTTCGCGTGGACAGGACATCGTCGCCAAGGGCGCTCAGAAGGTCGGCGCCGGGGCGCGCGGAGCCGCCGACGCCCTGCCGGACTGGAGTGGCACTGCCTTTCAGTCCGTACGCCAGACGGTGGGGCGCGTCTCGCGAGCAGGACTCTCCTCCAAACGCGTGGTGGCGCTGCACACGAAGCGCGGGCACGACGTCGCGTCGCTCTCCGACCTGCGCCGCCTCGACCTCAAGCAGATCGACGCTGTCCGTGGGCGCGGGGCGAGCTGGTACTACCCGGCCGTCGCCGCGCTTTCGGGAGCGGGCGCGGGGCTGGTGATCTCCGGAGGAGAGTTCGTCATCGCCGCCTCGGCCGGTGCCGCGTCAGCGCCTTCGGGAGGTGCGATCGCGGGCGCATTCGCCGCCGATACCGCGGCCGTCCTCGGACTCGCGTCCCGCGCCGTCGGCCATGTCTCACTGTTCTACGGCTACGACCCCGAAGAGCCTGTCGAGAAGCTTTTCGTGATGTCTGTCGTCAACGTCGGGACGGCGAGTTCGGCCACCGCCAAAAACGCCGCGATGGCCGACATCTCGCGGCTCACCCAAGCGCTCTTCCGCGGCAAGGCGTGGGACGTCCTGAACGACGCGTTTGTCACCAAGGTCTCCCAGCAGTTCGCGAAGGCCTTCAGCTTCCGCCTCACCAAGAAGGGGCTCGGCAAGGCCGTACCCGCGTTCGGGATCGTCATGGGAGGCGCCTTCAACTGGACCACCCTGGAGGGAGTCGTCGACGCCGCCGACATGGCATACCGGCGGCGGTTCCTCCTGGAGAAGTACCCGCATCTCGCTGACGATGAGGCATCCGTGTCGTTCCCCGACACCGACCCGGACGTCCCGGACGACGCCGACGAAGCGATCAGCCTGCTCGACGAGATAGCCGAGGCGGGCGGACCCGACCTCCACTGACTCGGTGTCCCGGCGGTGGAACTCACCATGTGACCGCCGGAACGAACATGATTCAGGCCGCCACCGCAAGCCCCACGAACCGCGAACACTCCTCACGTCACCGTAAGGATTGGGCGCAGTACGGCGCGCACCCCACCAGGGAACTGATCCTCGCCGAGTACGACCGCGTGACCGCTGTCCGCCTCACCCTGGTGATCCCGCCGTCGAAAGTGAGAACTACACCTCTCCCGCGCACCCCACTCCCGGCCACGGGCCCCGCCACCCCGAAAGCCGATCCACAGCCTCTCCAAGTAGCAACCAGGCGGCCGGTCAGCGTTGACCGACCGTGTCGAAGGGACCGCCGATGGAACCTCGCGGCTACCGCATGGTCGTGTCGACCCTGCAGGACTACGTGACCACCTCCGCCCTCACCGAACGCCAGCTGTACGCCTGGCTGGAACAGAAGCGCTACGACACGTCCGCGCTGGACGAGGGCCGCAACGACATAGCCGCGAACGTCACGCTCGACCGTGACTCGGCATCAGGCCTCCGTGGTGCCTACACCCGCTGGCGCATGCGCGAGACTCCGTCCCCGCAAGTCGGGACCTGGCAGTCCACGCTCACCATCCGACGGGACCATCGGGACACCGAGGACCGCACCTGGCTGCAGGTTGACATCGAGCACATGCCGCTGTCTCCCGACAGGCCGCCGACCCGCGCCAACACGCCCGGTATCGCACGCCTCCTCCTCGATTCCCTCGACGCCAGGGACGGCCTCGCCGAGGTGAAGGCGAAGCCCACCTTCATCGAGCCGGAGGACGTCCAGGAGGTCATCGAGGAACTCTGCGACGAGCAGCGCCGCCTCCCCGTCGTCGTCGCCACCGTCCCATATGGTGCCGACGCCGACAGCTACGCCGAATCCACAGTGGAGACCGCCTGCAAGTACCTCCCCGGCCTCGCCATCCTTTACGTTCTCTCGCCCGAGGCCCAGCCCGCCTTCAACAGGGCTCTCGAATTCCACCCTGTGTTCGGCGGTGGCATCCGCACCTACCTCCCCGGCATAGACCCTGCCTGGAAACCGGACGCCCAACGCCACCCGGTGATGTCACGGCGAACCCTTGAGGCGGACCTACACCGAGCCGCAAAAACCCTCGCTCTCCTCCCTCAACGCCTAGCATTGCGGCAGCAGTTGCCCGGCGCGCTCGCATCGCTGCCCATCCAGCGAACCAGGCCGCGTCAGCAAGCCCACGGTTCCGACCTCGACAAGCTGACCGTCGAGAACAAGACCCTAAACGCACTCCTTGATGAGGCCGAACATATCGAGGCGACCCGGACGCAGGAGATCAGCGGACTCAACGCGGACCTGGAGAAGGCGGACCGTGCCGCAGATGAACTCCGCGGCGAGAACGAGGAGTTGTACGAGCAGTTCCAGGCCGTCCAGCGCCGCGCCCGCTTCCTGCAGGAACAGCTCAGAAACGCCGGCGAGTTCGGAGCCGCCAACGCCGAGCCCCCGGCTCCCGACATCGTCTACCCGGAAACCTTCTCCGACCTGCTCGACCGCCTCGGCGAACTCCCGCACCTCTCCTTCACCGGCAAGCAGAAGACCACCCGCGACCTCGACAGCCAGTCGGTGGACAACTGGCTCCACGTCGCCTGGGACGCTCTCCTCGCCCTGAACCACTTCGCCAAGGCCTCGGCGGACGGTACCGCGAGCGGCGACTTCCTCAGCTGGTGCAAGAGCGAGAAGTCACACGCCTACCCGTTCCCGGCGGCCAAGGTCGCGATGCGAGAGTCGGACACCGTCGCCCGCAAGGACAAGCTCCGTCGGGAACGCATGCTTCCCGTTCCCACGTCGGTGGACCCCGCCGGCGAGGTCTTCATGCAGGCGCACCTGCGCATCGGCTCGGGCAACACCATCGCTCCGCGCCTGCACTTCTACGACGACGGACCGGCGACAGGCCTTGTGTACGTGGGGTACCTCGGCCCGCACCTGCGCAACACCCTGACCTGACGGGCGCGGTAGGGATCAGGCCTCGGTCACGAACCCACGAATGCCACGAACTCCGTCCAGTGATCTCGCCCCACGGCGAAGTGCGGGCGCGCCACATCCTTGGAGTCCCGGACGCATATGGCCTGTTCGGTGACGGCGATCTCAATGCAGTCGTCACCCGAGCTGCCGCTGTAACTGGACTTGAACCAGACGAGTTCCGTCGTGCTCATAGCTCTCCTCGCAGTCGCTCCAGCAGACCCCGCGAGTCTTGGGGGTTCAGGGCCTGCGAGCGCAGTGTGTCATAGCGCTGCTGGAGGAGGCGCACCTCTTTACGGTCGGAGATCAACCGACCGTTCTCCTGACCTTCGGAGTACGCCAGCCGTCGCCCTTCCGGCGTCTCCAACAGCCGTACCGGACCGTCCATGCAGGCATGGAACTCGATCTCGGTCGGCATGACTTGGAGCATCACGTTGGGGGGTGCCGTCAGCTCCCACAGAAGGTCCAACTGCCCCCGCTGCACGTCACGACCCCCCAGCCTGCGCCGGAAGACGGACTCCTCCACGATGAAGTGAAACGGCACCGTCGGCCGATCGTGCAGCATCCGCTGCCGCTCCAGTCGCGCCTCGATCTGGGCCTCCATCTGCTCCTCGGTCAGCAGCGGCAGCCGGTTCTCGAACAGGGCCCGCGCGTACCCCTCCGACTGCAACAACCCCGGCATCAACCGGCACTCGTACGTGTACAGACTCACCGCCACCCGCTCCAGCCGAGCCCACTGCCGGAACCAAGCTGCAAGCCCCACATCCCCCCGCCCCCGCGTCACGTACTTCGACGACTTCCGTAAGGCCCCGGTGTTCCCCAGCAGCTCTTCGGACCGCTCGACATACGCCTCGTCGGCCAGCCGCCGCCCCAACTCCACAGAGGCCACCGTGTGTTTGGAGTACCGCACCAGCTCCGCGAACTCGGCCCTGCTGTACCCCGCGTGCTCGCGCAGCGCCTGGGCCACCGCCCCGAACGTCCGCAGACTGTCCGACGGGTCGGGCTCACGATCCGGCTCGCCGCCGGTCGACTCCCTGTCGCCGCCATCGGCCATGATGTCGATGCCGCCCGTCATACACGGCCACCTCCCGTTCCGTACACGCACTGTCCGTTAGCCCCACGCCGACAGTCCTCAGAGTGGCGGAAGTCCCCGCGCACCGTCCACAGAGCGTGTTCGTACGCTGACCCAGCGTACGAATCGCACTCCTTGAGTGCCCCTCGCAAGGCCCCGAAGATTTCCGGACCACCAGGGCCCGGTGCACGCAGCCTGTGGGCTCCTCAGAGCCTGGGGCAGCGGCAGGCCGGGCAACTGTGGGTGCCGTAGATGCTGCCCGCCGTCGTACACGTGCAGGGTGAAGGTCTCCGGCCCCGGAGCGCCGGCCGCGTCGCAGTCGTCCAGGACCCGCTCAACCCGCTTCCACAGCCGTACCGGTCCGCCCTCACGCACGGCCGAGCCCCTCCGTCAGGGGGCAGGAATGGCGGCGGAACCGGTGACGACGTTCACCAAGTGCGCCGCTTCGCCGACGGCGGCCATCGCGCATCGGGGCACCGTACTTTGGGCGAGGAACCGCACGTGGAACACCTCTTCGGTCGCCGCCGTGATCCGTGCCGGGCCACGCGAGACCCTACGGCCCTTCTCAGGCAGGCGTCCGCGCGGGCGCGAACGTCACGGCGCCGAGCAGCAGTCGACCCCCGGCGGTGCCGTCCTCACGAGCGTGAGCAGGACACGGGCGTATCTGACGGCTTCCCCTGAGCCGACAAGCGGTCGCAAACCTTTTCCGAACCCGGCGGCGAGCTGAGCAAAAGGCCACCGCACCGCGGGGCCGGGGGACAGGGACGAACCACACCTGTAACTCGTAGAGTTCTCACATGACTGACGACCTCAACGTTGTGCTCGACCGCCTCGACGCATGGCTGGAGGAAAACGCACCCGCTGACCATGCCGCCCTGAACTCACCGGCCATGCGGGAGGACATCGAGGCCATCGCCGACCGTCGGTTCCCTCTGCACCCCGATCTGGTGGCGTGGCTGGAACGTCACAACGGCGTCACGGCCACGAAGGGGCACGACGGCCCCGGCGTCATTCTCCCCGAAGGGTTTATATTGCACGACGCGACGGGAATGCGTGCAGGTCAACGAGCCCTGGAAGAAGCGATTGCGGAGTGGGTCGACGAGAACGAGTCGGAAGATCCCGACTTGCGTGATATCTATGACGGGATGTATGGATACGCCTTCCACGTCCGATGGGTTCCGATTGCCACGGACATCACCGGAGGCAAGCTCATCGTCGATCACCGTGACGGAGAACGGTTCGGAAACGTGCTCTACGGCCTGCAAGCCGGGGACACGGAGGGCCCGGTGAAGGTGTGGGACAGCCTGTCGCACATGTTCCAGGATCTCCTCGTCGCCCTGACCGAGGGGACGGAAATCCGCCTGCCCGGCTATGCCGATCCGGTAACACCTCGTCTCTCCGGCAGCGATGACCACGCCTTCGTAAGGTGGGAGTAGTAGAGGGCGGTGGTCCGAAGCGCGGACGCCTCGGACCACCGCCCTGCCAAGCGGATCAGGAATTACGGGGTGACCACGCAGATCTCGTCGGGACGGCAGCCCTCCACTGACGGCGCCTTGATGTAGAAAGCGTCATTGTCGGCCATGCGTGCCTTCGTATAGAAGGCTGAGAGGCCCCGACCCGCGGCCTCGTTCTGTTTCGCCGACATCGAAGCCCGGCCACAGACTTCCTTCCACGTCGGCGGCGGGTATCCTCCGTCCGGGTACAAGCGCCACTTCCCGTCGCTGTCGCTCTTCTGGGCGTACAGCTGGACGCACTCATCTCCGTTGGTTACGGACTGGCCACCGCTCTCCTTCGTCGCGGCGAACGGAAACTCGTCACACTGCCTGCCGTCGGGACTGTTCGTCGTCGCCTCGGGTGTCGCCTCGGTGTTGGGCGTGTACGACGTGGGACACACCTTCCGCCTGTTTGACGTCTGAACCACCTGGTTCCTCTCCCGGTGAAGCGGTGTCCCGTGTTCCTCGCTGCCCGGGTGCGACGGCAACTCCTCCCTCAGCAGCCAGTAGTAGGCGGCAGCAGCGGGGTACTTAGCGGTGTTCATGGTGAACGTCGGAATGTGCTTGGCGAAGATGCAACCGGTTGAGTTCGGGACTGATACCCCGTTGTCGCAGCGGACCTGATCAAACAGGGATACCTCTGGCTTGTCGACCGGAACGAGGCCCTTCCATTCTGGGCTGTCGGCCTTGAAGCTCAGATACACTCCACGATCGAACTCCTGGGACGTGCCGGCTGTCGGCGTGTTCCACGTGTTCGCCTTCGTCGCACTGGCCCAGTGGTTGTCAACCACGCTGGCCCACGTCGCGTTACTCCAGTTCGTCGTGTATGTCGTGTCGCAGTCAGGGGTACACGGGGTATCCCAGTAGTCCACTGATACGGCGCCGAGAACGGCATCCATATCAACGGGAACGATCGACATGCGTTCCGTGAACGTCGCCGAGTTCGTCGTCTTGGTTTCGACGAACACGTTGAATGCGGCGGAAGCGGTCTCCACGGTTCCGTCGGGGTCCTTCTTCGTCCAGTGGACCACCGTGGTGAACGCCAGGCACCCCTCACGGCGTTCGATCGTGTAGGTCTGTGTCAGTCCTACCTGAGCGCACCATGTGACCAGGGTCGTGGAGGGAACACTGACGGCAGGGGTGACTCCCACCGTTGTCGTCGGCTTGGCCAACGGCCTGAAAGTGACGCATTGACGACCCTGACCATTTTCCAGGCTCCCAGAGCACGAATCGTCCCCTGTGAGCGAGCGGAACAGCGGATTGGACTCCAGACCCACGGGGGTGGGCTGCTTCTGCTGGTCGTCATCGACGAAGTCGACGTCCGGTGCGTTGTCGTCCGGATCAGGTAGTTCCAGACCTGCAATCCGGCCCCCGGGCACGTCGAAGTCGCCGGGAACGAAGGCGACTGCACCCCAGGCTATGTCCTTGTCTGCGGTTCCATTGCTGGTGGTGTTCGAAAGCCTTACCTCGGGGGTCATGCCGTTGAACCGGAAAGCGCCGAGGGGGACCCACTTGTTGGACGAGTTCGCGGACTGATCGATCGTCACCTTCTCAATGCCCAGGGCGGTGACGACCTCGTAGACCGCTCCCTGGCTCTGCGCTCCCGTATCCGGGATGTTCACGTAGACCATGGCCTGGTTCTTGTCGAGAGGCCCGCTCAGCTTCCATGAGCCGTCGACGGTCATCTTGCCATGCTCCCCGCCCAGTTGATCGGGGGAACGTTCATGGGCATACCAGAAGTGGCCGTCGTAGCCGCCACCGATCTGGTGCAGGTCGGCCTTCGCGGCGTACTGCCCCAGCCCCGGCCCGGTCGCGTTCGGGTCGGGATAGAAGGTGAACTGAAACGAGCCGTCTGTCGCCGTCGTTCCGCAGTCGCTCCAGGTGTCGGTTCCCGCCGGAACGGACTCGACGGCCTTCGCCCCCGAGGGGGCGCCGGAGCACACGGGCGTGCCGTACTGCAGGCGGTAGCCGCGGCCGGGCTCACTGACCAGGGTCAGGTACTTGATGTGCTCGAAGCCGCAGCTGGTGGCGCAGTCCGACTTCCACGTGACGTTGGATTCGTGCCACCAGTATTGGGCGTAGCAGGCGGCGTCGGGGCAGTCGGGCGGGTTGGCCGCGTCGCAGTTGTTCTTGGTGTTGCAGAACGCGTCGAGCGGCGGTGAGATGTGTGCCCGGCGGTACTTCCCGCTGGCCGGGTCGATGACGCTCCCGGTGGTGCCGTTCCAGGTGGCAGGGTAGAAGCCGGCGGAGGAGAAGCCGGACTCGCCGGGCCAGTCCTGGCGGCCCGAGGTGGCATAGGAGTGGCCTGTGTCCTGCGACCAGGCGGCCCACCCCATCACCTTTTCCTCGTAGGGCCAATTCTGGGGATGCGCGGCGTCCCTGGCGGCCAGCGGGTCGAGGTCGGTGTTCAGGAAGGCAAGCCGGGAGGCGGGATAGACGGGGTTGGCGGGGTTGTTGTACCAGCCCAGGCCCCAGTTGCCGTTGGTTCCGGCGTCCGCCTTCTTGTTGAAGCCGAGGTTGTAGTTCCACACGGCGGTGAACCAGTTCTCGGGCTTGGCCGGGTCGTCGTTGTTGACGGCGATTGTCTGGCCGGACTGGTGAACTTCGTTCCACTTGTCGGCGAGGATGTAAAGGGAGGCCGCGATGTTGGTGGTGTAGTCGATGGCGATCGCGCGCTGCGTGCTGACCGGGCGGGAGGTCTCGCCCGGCTTCTCGTATCCGGCCTTGCGCATGCCGTCGGTGACCTGGCCGACACCGTAGCCGCAGTCGGACTTGTCCCAGTGGATGGTCCAGAAGTCGTCGAGGGTTCCCCCGGTCTGATGGCCGTAGTAGCCGTCGACGGCCGCGAGCGGGCTGCCCATCTGGCCTGGAATGGCACCGGATTCGGCCTGCCACAGGTTGGACTCCTGCGCGAGGACGCCCAGTTCGACCTGGGCGGGTATGCGCTGTCCGCTGCCGGTGTTCAGCGTAGGGGCGGGAAACAGGCCCTGGGGATCGATGGTGGAGAGCCCCGTCTGCGAGCGCCAGCCGCCCTGAGTGAGGTAGCCGGAGCGCAGATCGTTCCGGACGGCCATGTCCACGGCCCATTCGACCTGGTTCGGTGTCGGCTGCAGAGCCTGGGTCTTGACGTCGTTGCGGGGCACGGAGCACCAGGCATCGGTGTCGACCGGGTCGTGTGCCCTGGCATCGTCGTCGGCCGTGGTCAGCATGCTCATCGTGGACAGCTGCGGCTTCGGGGAGCCGGTCAGTGCTGGTGACGGCGTACCGCCTGCAGTGGCGCCGGGTTCGGCGATCTGCTGTTTCGTGTGCCGGCCCGTGCTCGCAACCGTGCCCGTGATGGTCAGAGCATGGCTGCTGTGGCCCGTCGTCGTCTCGGCCGCGGGTTCCTTGGTCGCGGTGCCGGTGAAGTCGCGACCGGCGTTCTTGACGTTGTCGACGCCCGCCCGCACGGCCGGGGAGACGACCGGGTCGACGGCGAGGCGCCCGCGGGTGGAGAGTTCCGCGTCGGGTGAGACGTTCAGTGCCTTGATGCCGCCGGCCGCGTAGTTCTTGCCGTGGCGGGCCTTTCCTATGAGGTAGACAGTGCCGTCGGTGCCCTGGCGCATGTTCATCGCGGTGAGTTTGCCGCTCGCGACGGTCGTCTTCTTGCCGTGCGCGTAGGTCTGTATGTTGGCGTCGGTGTCGCCGGTGCGGTCGATGTAGTTGACCGTGCCGTCACCGGTCACATGGATGTCGTACGGAGCGTGTTTCGTGGCGGCGAGCTGGATTGTCCTGCCCTTGCGGTCGACGTGCACGAGTCGGTTCCCGGCGGCGGCGACTACACCGTCCCTGGTGGGGACGGCGGAGGTTATCTCACCCGTGGCGGTCGTGTCCGCGACCGTGGTGCCCTTGGTGTTGACGGTGATCAGGCGCGTCTTGGTGTCGCGCAGCGCGGTGAAGACGGCGGTGTGCGTGACCGGGCTGCACGTGGGATCGAAGTAGGCCAGGGACGCGGTGAACGGCAGCTTGGTGACGCTGGCGTTGTCGAGGTTGACGATCGCGGTGAACGCGCCGCCCATCATCAGGTCCGGCTTGTTGGTGAAGGTGCGGGGCGCGTAGACGACAGCCGCGTGGTGGTCGTCCATGACGCAACTGTTGCCGATCCAGGTGTCGGCCGGCAGTTGGGGCTCGCTCAGCACGGCAGCCGTCTTCCAGCTGTAGCCGTTCCTGCTGTCGGCAACTAAGAGATGGAGGCCGTCGCTGTCGGCGACGGCGGTCACGGCCCGGTCTGCGGAGGTTTTCCAGCCTCTTCCGAGAACGGTGTCACGATCCTTCAGGGGGACCGCCGACACGGGTTCCTTCTCTGGTGTGACGGCCTGTTTCTGCGCCGACTTGTTCGGTAAGTTCGGTATAGCCGCCTGTGCGGCGTTCGTGGTGAAGGTGGAAGCGATCAACGCGGTTGCTGCGGCGATAACCAGTGCGGATGACTGTCCCCTCCTCCTTCTTCTTCCCAGTGATGCAGAGCGCATGATCTACCGGTTTGTCCTTCCAGTAAGTGGTCAGCACAGCTGTTGCAGTTGTTGGCTTCAGCGGAATGGACGGGTGGTCACAGCGCCGTGCGTCCACTGCCACCTGTCCGGCGTCCGAGCCAGGCGTCCCTGCGGCCGATCCGGGTCCGGGGAAGCCCTGACCAGCACCGTCAGTAGGTATCCAGCGCGCCGATGTGTATCTTCGATTGCTGCGGAATGGGTCCGCGATGTGGTCCGCCTGCAGTACTGGCCTGGCTTTTGACGCCGTGGGTGGACATGCCTTCGATGCGAAACTTGTTTGGGGCGAACTCGGTCGACACCGTCGCCGATGCTGACATCGATGTTGGAACGGACCGCTCTGCCAACGCAGTTGAAAACCGTGAGGGTCGTGAACACGCCGTCGCCCTCGAACATGGCATCCACTTCCGCCCGCCTTGCCGTAGCACAAGACCCTGGTCTTACCGTGCTGCGAGAACGAGACTGTCGGCTCCGACGCCTGCGACGGCTCCCTGGATGCAGCCGAGGGCAATGACGCACTCGGCTGCCTGGGCTCCTTGACCGATTGCGGAACTACAAAGTGGAGCGCCCGTGGCAGCCCACACCAGGTGCGAGGCGCTCATGACGAGTCATTGGGCGTTGCCGAACGGGTCGCCCTTGACGACTTTCAAGCTGATCTTCGAACCCTTCGCCGCCTCCTTGAGGCCGGAGGCTGTGATGTCCACCTTGGTCGGCCACGTGGTTCCCGGCCAAACACCGTCGGCCTTCGCGGTCACAGAGAAGGGGGATGTCTGCTGGCCGCCCGCGACCGTCACGGTGACTGTGTAAGTCATCCGTTTGTCGCCAGTGTTCTGAATGGTCAGCGGTACGACGACCCTTCCCGACTCCAAACGCGGCGTGTACGCGACGACCTCGCCCCCCGCTGCTGCGGCCGCGGCCTTGCCGAACCCGTAGTCACCGGGGCCCGGGACAGCGGTTTTCGTCGGGCTGACGGGATCTCCACTGGGGGCGGCGGCCGCGCGCTGGGCAGCTGCCTTCTGCGCTGCCTTGCTGAGGTTGTCAGCTGTGCCCGACGGCTTGGGTGCTGCCCCGGCAGCTACCGAGGACCGGAGAGAGGAGGAGCCGTCGGGCTGGTGGCTCGTCTGGGTACCGCAGGCAGTCACAGTAAGTGGTGCCACTGCCAGGACTATTAACAGGAAGTGCGCGGAG
This sequence comes from Streptomyces sp. NPDC086777, assembly GCF_040702065.1. Classification (NCBI taxonomy): domain Bacteria; kingdom Bacillati; phylum Actinomycetota; class Actinomycetes; order Kitasatosporales; family Streptomycetaceae; genus Streptomyces; species Streptomyces sp. NPDC086777. Next base: position 32,404 of record NZ_JBFBJI010000037.1, read on the forward strand.
GCCCGGTTCTTTCCGGGCAGATGGTCAGTCACAGCTGAACATATACTCGGACGTGAAGTTGATGTACAAACTGCTGGAGCTCTGGCCCATTTTCGCTGTCACGGGCGCACAGACAGAGCTGGCGACGTTGACGGGGCCGGCGTACTCGCTGAAGCTCCCGGAGTCCGTGTCGCAACCGGTACCGTCCACCTTGCACACATGAAGATACATGTACTGCGACTTCCCGACGTTGTTGTCGAGGATGGCGCACCCCTTGCCGGCGTTCTCGTAGGAGTACAGCGTTGCCAGCCGCAGACTGGGGTCCACATCCTGAGGAAGAGCAACAGCTCGGAACAGCGTGTAACCGGATCCGCAGACGGTAGCCGCCGCGACTGCGGCTTGTGGGTCGGCCCGGACAAGGGCCCGTGTGGTCGCGTCGGCTCTCTGCGAGACCGAGACGGCGGGTTGGCCGACGGCCACCGCCTGCGGCGCGGCCATCGCGCCTAAGGCCAGGACCGCAGCAGCCGTGACAGCGCGCAGGCTTGCTCTCAGCTTCGACATGCGTGAAACCCCCCTTGGAAAGCACGTCACAGGTGGGTAGATGGCGCCTTTCCAGCACCCACCGCTGGCAGCGCGATCCAAGCCGGTTGCGGAGTGCCGGGAGAGGAGCCATCGCCCCACCAATCCGCTCACACGTTCGGAACGCCGACGCCAAGGTAGTCACGGCGTGGAGATTTTCACAGGGATTAACCGTGAGCCGACGACCGCATGACCGAAAGCCATTGACTAAAGAAAAAACCAAGCGAAAGTCGAGGTACGGCATATAAACCACACATGAGTAATGTATAGCCAAATGGATAGTCAAGTAACAGTAGGGTTAGGCTGATCGGTTGCGTATGAACGATCTTCATCCAGTAGGACGACACGGACCACACCCCAAGAGGACGACTGAAAACAGGAGCCCCAAAGGTGCCCTCGAACCCTCGATGTCCCAGCACGCAACGGCGGCTCGCGGCGCGGAGTTCAACTCGCACATGGTGGGCGCTCCCTGACACAGGCGGACGCACGACGCCCGTGAGCGGATCAACGCCGTCACCGGCGCCGGTATCGGGAATCGGCGGGTCCAGGAACTCGCTGTAAGTATCGGAGCGGACATCGACGCGTCCAACGACGCCCTCGTGCGCACTCCTGAGCCGACGCCACACCGCTGCAGCGGCCTGACACAAATGTCCCCCGGTACACCTGTAGCGGGCCGCCTGAGGGCTTCTGCAGCGCCGGGGTCAGCTCAGGGCGTGACCTTACCGACCAGGGCCCGCGCAGCAGCCCCTGCGGATGCCCCGAAGGCCGGGTACATCGGAGCGCTCATCCTCCAGGACCGCGCCTGACAGCCCCGTCACGGCGCCGGTGGGCATCATCCGTAGCCGGTCGGGGATTGTGAGACTGCTGACACTGGCTGTCGGCCCCGCGCCGGACTCCAGCCGCTAAGCCCCGCCCCCCACCACCATTTCATGGGGTCCGACCGTGGAGCGCGGCCGCAGCCCGTGCCTTTACGAGAACAGGTTCGCGAAGAGCCCACCGCAACCGATCAAGAACCCTCCGCCGGTATCAGCCCGCCCTCCGACTCGATCAGGTCCCCGGCGGCGGTCAACGCGTCGATGTCGGCGGTCAGCGCGTCCCGGATGTCGGCTCCGAGCCGCGCCCACCCGAAGAAGCGAGCGGCTTCCCGCAGCAGGTCCTCGCGGTGCACGCCGGGTCCTTCGTCGACGATGTTCCTCAGCACGAGCTGCCGCTCTGCCGCGGGCACCTCCGCCACGCGTCGGGCGCACCGCTGCGTCGGCGTGCGGGCGAACTCCGTCTCGTGGCCGGGCACGTCGTAGGCCGTACCGACGTGGACGATCTTGCCCTGCTTGAGCAGGCGACGAAGAGCTCGGTCGATGCGGTCGCGGACCACCTGGCCGGCTCGTCCGATGCCCCACGCGAGCCGGACCCGGGTGTAGATGACCTCCTTCTCGACGGGTCCTTCCACCTCCACCACGCACAGCGCCACGTCCGCCACCACGTCGAGGGCGTCCGGGTCCTGCAACTCCACGCCCCACAGGCCCAGTCGGCTGCTGGACCGGTCGCGTACCTCTGCCAGCAGGTCGGGGTCGACGTCCTGGTAGGGACGGCTCCAGGGCGCAGGGCCGGCGTCGACCGTCACGAACTCGACGCGCGGAACCGCCGGACCGCTCGCCGCTTCCGCCGGTTCGCCGTCCCACGCGCGCGTGGAGCTTTCCGCCGCCTGAGCCGTACGGCCGCCACCGTTGCCGCGGTCGCCGTCGCTGTCGTCCTGTCTCACGGGCGGCGGCACTCGCACCGCATGCGGATCCTCCGCACACGCCGCCTCCACCGCGGCCCGCAGCCGCGCCATCGCGTCCCGGCGGTTGCGGTACCAGTCTGTACCCCAGATCCGGTGCAGCCGCCAGCCCAGGTCGCGCAGGACAGCTTCCCTGAGCCGGTCACGGTCGCGAGCCGCCCGCGAGGAGTGGTACATGGCGCCGTCGCACTCGATGCCCAGCGCGTACGTGCCGGGCGCGCCCGGGTGCCGTACCGCCATGTCGATGCGGAAACCGGCGACCCCCACCTGCGGCTGGACGTCGTACCCCCAGCCGCGCAGGACGTCGATGACCTCCTCCTCGAAGGGGCTCTCCGGAGCCGCGTCCGGATCGGCGGCCTGCGTCTGGAGGATCGCGGGACCCAGCTGGGCGTACTGCAGGTACCGCTTGAGGTGTTGCACGCTCTTGTTGGCGCTGTCCGGCAGGTCGCCTCCGTGGAAGGAGGCGACGATCTCCATGCGGCGCCGGGCGCGGGTCACGGCGACGTTGAGGCGTCGCCAGCCGCCCTCCCTGTTGATGGGGCCGAACGTCGACAGCAGCTTGCCGCGGTGGTCGGGACCGTAGCCGATGGAGAGGATGATGACGTCGCGCTCGTCGCCCTGGACGGTTTCGAGGTTCTTGACGAAGAAACCGTCGAGGCGGCCCTCCGTGAAGTGGTGGTCGAGGTCCGGGCGGGCCGCCCTCGCCTTCTGCACCGCCTCCTCGATCGCCTCCGCCTGTGCCTTCGACAGCGCGACGACGCCGAGGGTGTGCGCGGGGCGGGTGTCGAAGTGGTGGATGACGCGCTGGGCGACCTTGGCGGCCTCAAGGGGGTTGTCGCTGTTACCGCCGCGGTCGTAGACGCCGTCCGCCTTGATGAACTCCACGCCGATGTCCGGCCCCTGTTCCAGCGCGCCCGGGAACGTGACCATGGAGTTGTCGTAGAAGTCGTGGTTGCTGAAGGCGATCAGGTTCTCGTGGCGGCTGCGGTAGTGCCAGCGCAGGGGCAGCCCGCGCAGGACTCCGCTGGCCTTGCACATGTCGAGGATGGACTCGAAGCCGTCGGTGGCGTCCTCGTCCCACTCGTCGCCGTCGTCGCCGTCGCCTGCCGCGGCGAAGAACGAGGTCGGCGGCAGCTGCTTCTGGTCACCCGCCACGATGAGGGCCTTGCCCCGGTAGACGGAGTTCACCGCGTCCTGGGGCAGCACCTGGGACGCCTCGTCGAAGACGACGACATCGAACTCGAAGTCCGGCGGCAGGAACTGGCTGACCGTCAACGGGCTCATCATGAAGCAGGGCTTGACCAGCCGTACGACGTCGCGGGTCTGCGTCAGCAGATGCCGTACGGGCATGTGGCGGCGCTGTTTCTCCGCCTCGCGGCGGATCACCGCGGCCTGACCCACCGACGTCCGGCGAGGACGCCGGGCGTTGCAGGCGGCGATGACCTCGGCGTGCGCCGCCGCCACCAGGTCCTGGTCCGCCCTCTGGAACCGCTCCACCAGCTGGTCCCGTTCCACCGCACGCATCGGCTTCAGCCTCTGGTCCGTGCCCAGCTGGTGCTCGACCCACGCGGTGAGCACCGCACGCTCCATCGCGGCGGGGAAGTCCTCGGCGGAGACCTCGCGGCGTGCGAGCTGGTCGGGCAGCCCGTCGAGGTGGTAGCGGCGCAGCAAGTCCAGTGCTTCGGCACAGCTGATCCACGCTTCCGGGCCGAAGGGGTCGCGGTCCAGGCGGGTCAGGACGGACACGGTCGCGGAGAGGGATCCGGCGAGTTCGCGTCGCAGCTCCTCCGCACGCTCGGGCTCGAAGTACCCGGCGAGTGCCTCGCGCTGGCGGCTCCAGTCCTCGGCGCGGGCCGCGACCGATGGGTCGGCGGGCGCGGTCAGCATCAGCCGGGCCGCTGCTTGCGGCAGGGACGCCGAGTGACCGCCGTGTGCGGCACGGCGGACCTTCTGGGACCAGTCCAGAGCGTCCAGCACCGCGTCACGGTCTGTGTCGACACCCCGGTAGAGGGTGCCGAGAAGGCTCCGGTTCGCGGCGTCGTTCTCGGCGAAAGCAGACTCGGCGGCACGGGCGGAGACGACGGCGGCCACCGCTTCCCTGGCCCGGGACAGGGTCAGACCCTCGTCCCGCTCCATGACGCGGGCGGTGGAACGGATGAGGTCGGCCGCGTCCTCGAAGGGCTCCACGTGTGCCCTCAGCCAGCTCGCCGCCCGGTCGAGCGGGCCGTCGGCGAGTACCGTGCCGACCGCGGCGACCTGCGGCTGCTGGGTGTACTCCTGCCAGACGTCCAGGTCACGGCGGATCTGATCGGTCTGCGCGAGGAGTTCGCGCGGTTCGGGCCTGCCGTCGGCCAGCACATGGACGAGGCTGCTTCGGCGCGCGGGGTCGGTGAGCGCGTCGGGCGCGAGGCGGGCGATCAGCCGGACGGAGTCCAAGGCGGCCCGCAGGGCCTCGGTGGCGGGGCGCCCTTGCGGAACGTAGCGGCCCAGCAGCGCGCGTTGCTGCTCCGTCGCATACGGTCCCGGTCGCTGTCGCGTCAGGTCCACGCCGCGACGCAGGAGTTCTCCCACAGGTTCGTATCCCGTCACGCCGTTGGGCGCCTCTTCGCGCAGGTCGTCCGCCTGCGTGTCGAGTCCCCCGTACCACGGGCCGAGAAGGCCGCGGTCGGATACGGCCTGGGCGTCGAACGCGGCTGTCTCCCTCTGGGCCGCGTGCGCGGCCGTGACCGCGGCGCGCGCGGCGGCGAGCGTGTGGGCGGAACCGGGGCCGTTGTCGCGGCGGCCGACCGAGGCCACGGTGTCCAGCAGCGCGACGGCCTGTCGCAACGGGGCGAGGTGGGCGCGCAGCCAGCGGGCGGCGGCGTCGAGTGGCAGCTTGGTGAGGTCGGCCGCCTGCGGTGCCAGCGACGGACTGTCCAAGTACGCTCGCCACGAGGCGAGTTCATCGCGCAGCGCCGTGCCCTGCTCGACGAGTGCGGGTTGCGGCTCTCGGCCATCGGCCAGGTGAGCGGCCAGCAGGCTCCGGCGGTGGGGGGCGGCGACGGTTTCCGGCGCGAGTGCGTGGACCGCCTCGGCGTGCACGAGTGCCTTGCGCAGGGCCGGGACGTCGGGCAGAGCCGTGCCCCGATGGCGTCCGAGCAGCTCGGCGTGGGCCGAGGTCAGCGACCGTAGCTTCCGGTGCGCGGTGTACCAGGCGTCGGCCAGCAGCAGCTTGTCGTACAGCTCTCCACGCCATGAGCCGCCGTGAGTCAGCCGGGCTACCAGCTTCCGGTCGGCCCGGATGCCGGTGGACAGCATGCCGGCGAATCCCTGGCGGCCCGCCATGAGCCGGTGGACGGCTTCGGGCAGTTCGGGTGTGGAGACGACCTCGGGCAGGAAGGTCCCGTGTGCCGCCTCCGCCGCAGCAGCCAGTTCCTCGGCGGCCGAGGAGATCTCCGCGACGGCTGCCTGCACCCCGGGAAGTGCCCGGGGGGCGAGCCACGCGTCGAGCGTGCGGTCCGAGGCGGTGGCCAGTTCCACGAGCGCGGCCAGGTCCTCGGCCTCGGACATTGCTTTCGGCCGAGCGCACCCGAGGCGGTCGGCCACCGAGTCGGCGTGCTCGGCGGCCGTCTCAAGGGTGCTGGCGAGCGTGTCGAACCGCTCGGCCAGCTCCGCGGCCTCCCGGCCGGTCAGCGCCGCGATATCGGCGCCGGGCGGTTCCAGCGCGGCGAGGGCCTGCTCGTTGGCCGGTCGCTCCGCGCTCACTTCCGGACGCAGTTCGGCCCATCCGGGGCCCGCGTGGTCCGTGGCGAGGGCCTGGGCGGAAAGTACCTGGTCCCGTCGGGTGAAGAAGTCACCGAGTGCGTCGGCGATGGCTCCGACCGCCGCCTCCTCCGCGTGCGCGGGGCCGTCGGGGACCAGCCACTGCTCAAGAGGGCGGTGTTCGCTGGCGGCCACGGCGACCACGTCACACAGATGACGTGCTTCCGCGGGGCTGCCGGGATTCGTGAGCCCGGTGAGGTGGCTGACGCGGGTGAGGCTCTGCAGAGTCCGCCCCAGCACACCAGCGGTCTCGTTGAACTCCCCGGCGAGCTGTCGCGCTCGCTCTTCCGTGAGTCCGGAGAGGTCGAGACCGCGCGGCGCGATCGTCGAGAGCGCCTTCTCGGCCTCTCCCGGCTCAGCCGTCAGCCTGGTGGACAGCTCCTGCCAGCGCTCGCCCACCGTCGCTCGGACGGCGGTGCGCGTGCGCTGCGCCTTGCGCAGTTCTGCCAGGAAGGCGTCGACCCGGTCGTCCACCTCGTCGGCGAAGGCATCCGTGGTCAGCCATGCTTCCGGCACGGGACTGCGCACGTCGAGCAGCCGTAGGAGCCCGATCAGACGGTCGATTCCGCTCTGGTCCCTGACGGGTACTCCTTCGGATGCGAGATCCCGGTACCGGTCGACCGCCGTCGCGAGCGCGTCCCGCGCCGCCTGGGCCTGCTCCAGCACAGGGCGGGGATGCGGCAGGCCGGCCCGCAGGCCACGCCAGGGGAACGTCGGATCGGCGACCGCCTCCCAGGCGTCGGAGATGGCATTCGTCGCCTCGACGATCAGGCGCAGATCCTCGCCGCTGAGCGTCTCGGCGCGAAACGTCGCCTGCGCACCCGCAGGGGTGTCGTCACCATGGCTCAGGTACGCCACCGGCGCCTCGGACAGTCGACCCACCTGACCGAGCACGTCGTGCAGGGTCCGTCCCAGCGGGTCGCGGACCTCGTTCATCGCTTCGGCGTAGGAGCTGAGCGCCAGGCGCAGTTCTCTGGCCTGCGCCAGGGTCTGCTGCGACAGCTGCGGTGCGCGCGGCTCCTCCCCGAGCGCCCGGCCCAGTTCCTGGGCCACCGCTTTGCGGCTGGTGTTGTGACTGTGGAGGGCCAGAGCGTACGAGTCGAGTCCGACCGACTTCAGCCGGTCGAGGACGACGTCGAGGGCCGCCGCCTTCTCACTGACGAACAGCACGCTGCGGCCCGCGTGCATCAGACCGGCGATCATGTTCGTGATCGTCTGGCTCTTCCCGGTGCCGGGCGGGCCGTCGAGGACGAACGACCGTCCGGCCACGGCCGCGGCGACGGCCTGCCGCTGAGAGGCGTCGGCGTCGAGCACCAGCGGGCTGTCCTCGGGCGGGCTCAGTTCGTCGATCCGGTCGAGCTCGATCTCCTCGAAGTCGAAACGGTCGGAAGCGAGTCCGGAACGCGGGCCGAGCGCCATCGCCCGTACGAGGTCGCTGCCGAGGACCCGGCCCTCGTTGTCCAGCAGGTCCTGGTACATCGACTCCTTGTGGGAGGCGAAGAGCGCGAGTACGACGCGGTCGGAGATCTGCCATCCCGGCTTGCCCGCCACCGCGCGGGCCGCGGCGGAGAGCACCGCCTGCAGATCCGAAGGGTCCTGTTCGGCGACCGGCGTCCAGTCGATGTGGAACTGCTGCAGCTTCACTCTCAGGGCCGGGTTGAGACGTGGTTCCTCGTCGTCGCTCGCCCTGAGACGGATCCGGCCGTTGCGCGTGCGCTCGATGACCGCCGGGATCAGGACCAGGGGGGCGTCGCTGCCCGTCTCGGCGCCGTCCTCACACCAGCGGAGCATGCCGACGCCGAGGCTGAGGGTCCACAGGCCGTAGTCGTTGAAGACCTGCGTCGCCTTGGTGCGCAAGCTGTTCAACGCGCGCAGGAGAGAGGGCGCGGTGGTCTTCTGGGTGACGATTCCGTCGGTGCGGTCGCCCTTCTTCGCCAGAACCACGTCGCCGGGGCCCGTGCCCTCGCCGGCCACCGGCTCCTCGTCCGGGAGCGGCGCGAAGTCCCAGCCCCTGGCCAGGCCTTCGACGAGCTCCCGCGCGGACGGGTTCGAGATCTCCAGTGTCGCCGACTTGGTGTGGCGGAAATTGAGCAGCCGGTTGCGGCCGCTCAGGTCCACCAAAGAGGTGCGCCAGTTCTCAAGCATCGCCTTGAGGCGGTCGAGTTCCTGGCTGCCCCCGAAGTCACCCGAGTTCGTCACGCTGGTCCCTGATGTCGTCGCCTCCGGGCCAACGGAGCACAGGCCTCGACGGCAGTGCCCCATGCCGCCAACGCAAAGCGCGGCCACAGACGTCCTGACTGTCCTGGTGGCCGCACAAGTCCCGTTGGTCCCCCCTGGATGTGGAATTCTACGGTCAGCGCACCAATGCGTGAAGCGCTAACTACGAACGGTTCTCCAGCGCGCACGAAACCCGGTGCGCCCGGCGCGTAGTTCCTTCGGGAACAGCGACGGATCAGCGAGCGAAGGAAGCACCACCCGCTCCCTCGCTCGATACACGACCTCGACACGTCTGCACCTTCAGTGCGGGTGACAGCTCCGGGTACTTCTCAGCCCTGCATGTTCCCGCCGAAGCCGGACGACGGCGCCGAAGGCCCGCAGACTGTCGGACGGATCAAGCTCCCGCTCCGCCCAGCGTGACGGCAAGATACCCGTACCGTCCACAGAATGTGTCCGTACGCTGACGCATCGTACGGACGTCACTCCTGGAACGCGCCCCCGCGCGCCCGCCACGGTGGCCCCATGAGCGCAACCCTTCCCCGACCACCTGCCACCGTGGCCACGTTCGCCCAGCTTCTGTCCTCCACCCGCCGAGGAGCCCGCCTCGCACGCCTCCTTGCCACCACACAGCTCCGCGCCTGGGACCTGTCACCCGACGTGACCGAGCGAGCCGAGCAGATCGTCGCCGAACTCGCCGCCAACGCGGCCCTGCACGGCCGCGTCCAGGGCCGCGACTTCCGGCTCGCCCTCGCCCTGGACACCGCGACCGGCCTCCTCCGCATCGCGGTCACCGACGCCAAGGGCGGGCAACTCCCCGTCGTGCCGACCGCCTCGGCGATGGACGGCGAGACGGGCCGCGGTCTGCTCATGGTCGGCGCGCTGGCCGACCGCTGGGGTACCGAACCGCATCCGCCGGGCGGCAAGACCGTCTGGGCCGAGGTGAGCCACCGGTCCAGCTGACATGGGACACCCGCCCCGGCCAACAGACCCGCGAGAGTTCCCCGTTCGCTTCCAACGGTCGTCTTCGTCGCGCTACCGTCCCCACAGGTGAACCCGAGGGGACGTGACGTACGGAAAGCCCCTCGGACGCGGCATAAGGCGACGGTGAGGGCGCAGTGGCAGAGGACACGACGGCCGGGGCGGACAGCCGAGGCCTCTTCGACGACTTCGGCGCCTTCCGGACTCCGACCACCGACGACTTCACCTCCGTACTGACCCACGGTCTGGTCGCCCCGGACGCCAACGTTCTGCTGAACCTCTACCGCTACACCGAGCAGGCGCGCGGCGACCTGCTGCGCGCGCTCGGCGCCGTGGAGGATCGGTTGTGGGTGCCGCACCAGGTCCTCGTGGAGTTCTGGCGCAACCGTGAGGGCACCCTGAGCGACGCACGGTCGTCCGGTGCGCAGGCCGCCGACGACATGGCCGGGCACGCGGCCCAGGCGGAGCGCACCATGCGCACCTGGGCCAATCGTGTGGCCCTCCCGGAGGAGGAGACCGACCGTCTGCGGAGTCAGCTGAACGAGGTCTTCGACGACGTGCAAGAGGCGATCGTCAAGGTCGGCGAGGGTGAGTGGCAGAACATCACCCACGACACGAGCACCGATCCGGTCATCGCGGAACTGGAGCCCGCGCTGGACGGCCGGGTCGGCGCTCCACTGGGTCAGCCGGACTACGACAAGGCGATCGCGGAAGGCATGCGCCGCGTCGAGAAACGGCTGCCTCCGGGCTACATGGACAAAACCAAGGAAGGTGTGGGAGCCGCCGCCGACTATCTCGTGTGGGAGCAGATCCTCCGGGAGGCCGGCCGCCGCCAGTGCGACGTGCTGTTCGTGACCGCGGACGTCAAGGAGGACTGGTGGCGCAAGGAGCAAGGCTTCAACCGCGGCCCACGGCCGGAACTGACCGAGGAGCTCAGGACCCGAGGGGGCGGGCGGCTCTTCATGCTGACGCCCAAGCAGTTCCTGGAGGTCGCCGCGCCGATCCTGGAGTTCGGTCTCCGCGAGGGGTCCGTCGAGGACATCGAACGCGTCGAGCGGATCGGGACCGACGACGGAGCCTACGGCGGCTGGAACATCGACGCGCTCCAGGAACTCTTCGACCGGTTGACCTACGAGAACTACGAGGACCGGGTCGCCGTCATCAAGTACGCCGCCGAGATGGACGGTGTCGCGGACGCCAAGAGTGTCTACGACATCTGTCACTACCCCTCGGGCCGCTCCCTCAGAGGCTTCACCAAACCGGTCACCCGCATCACTGGCCTGTTGCGCAACCTGGGCAAGATCCCAGAATCAGCCGTCCAGGTCCTGAAGGCCGAATACGACGCGGACCCCGGCGGCCGCGCGTCCGGCTTCTCCGTCCACCCGCTCCTCGTACCGCTCGTCAACGAGCTGGGAGACGAGGACGAGTCGTGACCACTGACCGGGTATCTCACGGAACGTAAGGAGTCGGCAAGCCGCGTTGTTACGCTCCGCGCCATGTCTCATGCAGCAACGCGGGAGATGCGCTCTCCGATCCTGTCGATCCACCCGTACATACCGGCGTTCGAGCAACACGACAAGGTCATCTGTTCCATGGCCACGAGCGGCGAGTGCGACAAGAAGCTCGTCGCAGAAGTGCGCACCAAGTTCCGCGACGGCAGCGTTCATCACTGGCGAGTGTGCGGCGAGTGGCTGACCACCCATCCGTCAGCCATTGCCCACATCGAAACGAACGGCTTCCAGGAGCCCGTCGCCCCTTGACGGTCGGCGTCGGAGCGCCGCGGTGATGTTTACGCCAGCCGGTAAACGGCCTGGTCCGGCTCCGGCCTCACGATCAGACCTTCGTCGGCGAGCTCGCGCAGGTTGCGGCGGGCTTCCTTGCCCGCGGCTTCATCGTTGGCCGGCCGGTACCCCGAGACCCGTAGGGCCAGTACGGCACGTTCGGTGTCCCAGGTGCCACCCAGCGCCTGGATCACTGCGGCGAGCGCCTGCTTGTGCGTCAGCGGCTTCTCGGTCATGTCACCCTCCCCCTCGAAGACCGCCACAGCATGACACGCGGCGGCAGGGCTCCTGCCGACCGGTGCGACGGACGCGGCCAACGCAGACCCAAAACGCCCTCCATCCGCTGCGCCCACCACCGTTCCGGCATCATGACCCCCATGACCGACGGCGTGGACATATGGGAAGCAGCGGCCCGGTTCGACCGGAGCACCGCCGCCAAGGACGAAGCCGGCGCAGAGCAGGAGCGCAAGCAGGTGCTGGCCCAGTTCCCCCTGGAGGAGTGGCCCAGGCTGCCCCTGGAACGCTACGCGTTGGGTCTGGAGCAGTCCGGGCCGGGGATGACGTACTGCCGACTCATGGAGTTCGGCACCCAGTCCTTGGGCAGCATCAAGGGCGGCAGCGCCGCGAAGCACATCATGTACCGTCACAACTCCGGTGAGTGGCGGCTGGCGGCCCCCCTGCGCGGGATGGAGCCCCAGGATGCGTGGGAACGTCTTCGGGCCGAATTTCTCCGGGCGTTGACCGCCGTGTCCGTGGGCGACTTCGCGGCCGTGGACGAACTCGAGATCCTTCGGTTCGGGCCGGCGCTGGTGACCAAGACTCTCGCTGCCTACTACCCCGAGCACTTCCTCCCGGTCTACTCCGCGGGGCACCTGCGGAAATTCCTCGCCTTGCTGGGCGGTACCTCGGGTGCCGACTCACCGACCTGGCGCAGCAACCGGCGACTCCTCGAACTCGTGCGGTCGCGGCCGGAGTTCGCGGGCTGGTCCGGGAACGAGGTGATGACCTTCCTCTACCAGGACTTCGACCCGCGTCCGCAGACGCGCACGATCTGGAAGATCGCCCCCGGCGAGCGTGCCCGCCTGTGGGAGGAGTGCCGTGACGGCGGGTTCATCTGCGTAGGGTGGGACGAGCTTCGTGACCTGGGTGAGTATCAGACCGACACCGAGCTGAAAGAGGCTCTCGACGCGAACTGGCCCAGCGGCAGCGCTCGCAGTCTCACCACCGCGCGCAGACTCCTCGCCTTCCGGGACCTGGAGGCCGGAGACCGGGTGGTGGCCAACCGTGGGATGGACGAGGTGCTCGCCACGGGTACCGTCACCGGGGGCTATCGGTTCGATCCCGAACGGCCGGAGTTCCGGCACGTGGTCCCGGTCGACTGGGACGTCTCCCACGCGCAGAAGCTGTCAGGACCCCAGCACGGCTGGCGGTCCACGTTCGCCAAGGTCGACCCGACGCTCTTCGCCAGGCTCACCGCACACCGGGCGGGTGGCTCCCCCGCGCTGGCGACCTCGTCGTCCACCGATCTGGCGCCCGAGGATGTCCGGGCCGTACTGGACGCGCTGGAACGGAAGGGGCAGGTGATCCTCCATGGGCCTCCCGGCACCGGCAAGACCCGGCTCGCGCTCAGTGCCGCCCTCTTCATGGCCGGCCGCGCGGACGTGATCAACACCGACCCCGTCCGACGTTCCGCGGCCCAGGCCGAGATGCTGGGCGGCGAGCAGGTCCATCTGGTGACCTTCCATCCCTCCTACGGCTACGAGGACTTCGTCGAGGGCTTCAAACCGGATCTGAGCGCCACGGGCCCCGGGCTCACACTCGCCCTCACCGACGGGGTGTTCCACGCCCTGTGCGACCGGGCCTCGGCACATCCCGAGCAGACGTACCTCCTGATCATCGACGAGATCAACCGCGGTGACCTGCCCCGGATCTTCGGCGAGTTGATCACGCTTCTCGAACTCGACAAGCGCGGCCTGCCCCTCGCCCTGTCCGTCAGCGGTCGGAGCTTCTCCGTGCCGCCGAACATCCGGATCATCGGCACGATGAACACCGCCGACCGGAGCATCAGCCACCTCGACGCCGCCGTACGCCGCCGCTTCGCCTTCGTATCCGTCGGCCCCGATCCGGACGCCGTCTCCGGGACGGTCGGCCCGCTGGACCTCGCGGAGTTCTTCGAGTCCCTCAACACCCGCATCACCCGGCACCTCGACGCCGACCACCAGATAGGACACGCCTACCTGCTGCGTGACGGCGCGCCGATCGCCACGGAGGACGACCTCGCCGCGGCCTTCCACCACGAGGTGATCCCGCTGTTGGAGGACTACTGCCTCGGCCGTGCCGACCTGCTCCACCGCATCCTCGGCAGCCTGGTCGACGCGGACACCGGTCGCACGGCGCTCATGTCTCCTCAGGACCTCGCCACCGCCCTGGCCGCCGAGTTCAGCGGCGGTGAGCCGAGCCCCGATGCCTGAGCGCACCCAGGTCCGCCTCGGCGAGTACGAGTCCGTTCCGTTGGACATCGAACAGCTCACGTCCCGGGACGTCGATCGCCTGCACGCCCTCCAGGCAGGAGGTCACCTCACCCTGCGTCCCGACCGGCCCGGATGGCGGCTGCGGGCGGACTCGAGCGTAGGAGTCCTGATCCTCGACCGTGTCCGCATCGTCATCGAGCCCAAGTTCGCCATCCCGGGCGACCGGCTCATGAACTGGCTCGCCTACGCCCTGGACGCGCCCACGCCCGTCCGGGCGACGTCACGACGCTGGGCCACCGGCCCGGAAGGTTACACCGACCTCGTGGCCGCGGCCCTCCTGGAGCAGTGCGAGCAACTGGTGCGCGAGGGACTGCGCCGCGACTACGTACGTCACCAGAGCGTGGAACCGGTGTTGCGGGGGCGACTGGACTTCGCCGCCCAGGCCACGCGTCGTTACGGACAACTGGACCAGCTGCACATACGCACCTTCGACCGCGAGAACGACATCTGGGACAACCGCGTCCTGGGGACCGCCCTGAGTGTCGCGCTCAAGCTAACGAGCCGCTCCGGCCTGGCCCGCGACCTGCACGGGATCGCCGGCGCGTTCCCGCGAGCCGCCACCCCGGACGCGGCACTGCGCGCCCTGGACCGCATCAGGTACACGCGTCTGAACGCTCGCTACCGTCCAGCCCATACCTGGGCACGCCTGCTGTTGCGCGGCGGAGGCGTCACCGACCTGCTCACCGACCTGGGCAGTACGGCGGACGGCCTCCTGCTGCCCATGCCCGCGCTCTGGGAAGCCGTCGTACGACGCCTGGGCGCCGAGGCCGCCGCCCCGTGCGGCGGACACGCCGTCCCCAGCAGCGGCGAGACGGGCATCACCGTCCGCGGAGACCTCGGCAACGCCTCGACCTTCCGCCCCGACCTGCTCCTGAGCCTCCCGACGCCTGACCGGTCTCACCGCGCACTGCTGCCTGTGGACGCCAAGTACAAGCGCTACGACCGTCACGGCGTCAGCGCCGCCGACGTCCACCAACTCCTCACCTACAGCGCCGGCTACGCCCCCGCAGACACGCCCAACGCCATGATCGTCCATCCCTACCCGGGCGGCCACACTCATCGCGTCCTCCGGATCGACGGCTCGCGGGGCAGGCTCGGCACTATTCACGTCATCGGCGTCGACACTTACGCGCCCCCTCAACGAGCGGCCGCGTGGCTTACAGGGCGGGTCGCATCGGCGTGCTGACCATCGCCGCCAACGCACGGACATGAGCCGGTCGCCCGCCAGTCGACGAGCGGGTTACGTCGCGCAGAAAGACCGCGCTCCGGGTGTGCGGGTCAGGCCGCCTCCGGTCCCCAGCAATACCCCTCGCGGGTTTCGCCGTACGGACGCAGCAGCGGTTCCAGCTCCGTGCGCACGAGTTCGGCGTCGGCCGGCGGGAGGGTCAGCGAGGCCCGCCGCATGCGCACGCTCCAGGTCGCTGGGTCGGGGAAGACGGACAGCCAGGGCACCAGGTCACGCAGGACCAGACCCTCACGGAACGGAGCCAGGCCCGACACCTTCAGACGGCAACCTTCGGAGTAAGAACGCTCGTTGAAGACCACTGGCCCGTCCAGAACGCGTACGGGACTGGCGATCGTCGCCCGGCCGATGACCCGTCCCAGGTCCCGCGTCGGATTCCGGAAGCATCCGCGCGTGGTGTAGAGGAAGACCTCTTCCCCCTCCTCCAACGCGCGCGCCGCCTTTGACCGGCCATGCCGGAAACGCCATCCGCTGCTCGGTGATCACCCAGCTCAGTGTGGTGCGGTCTCCGATGATCAGCAGGTGCGCGGGGGCATGCGGTCACTTTAGCGGCCTCGCTCAGCCGGTCCCGGACTCCCAACGCATACACAGTTTCGAATAGTGGGAATCTCGCAAACGCGTTGACAGTGCTAACAGAGAATCCTCATGCTTGAGGTGCCAACAAAGCGCATCAGTAGGCCGCGTGGCCCCTCCTGCCGCGCCCATACACCGAGGAACGACCATGACCGATCAGCCTCCCGCGTCCCTGCGCGATCTCCTCCTCGACCGTCTGCACCACTCCGGCCTCGCGCCCGAGGTACAGGAGCTCCTGCATGAGCTGGTCCCCGACGAGGCGGCCAGGAGCAGCGGAGGGCGAGCCGGACCCGTGCAGCTCCGGTCCATCACCGCGGCGGGCTGGCGCGGCATCGGTCCGCGGACCACCCTCGAACTGCCCCCCGGGCCCGGCCTGGTCGTCGTGGCGGGGCCGAACGGCTCCGGCAAGTCGAGCTTCGCGGAGGCCGCCGAGACCGCGCTGACCGGCCGCAACTCCCGGTGGGACGGGCGGCGGGCCACCGACTGGCAGAAGGGCTGGCGCAACCTGCACAGTCCCGACGCCACCCCCGAGGTCTCCGTCGTGTTGTCCGTCGGCGAGCAGGGTGAAACCGTCACCTTGCGGCGGACCTGGCATGGGCCCAAGGTCGACGAGGCCCGCACGCGGGTCGAGGGGGCGGACGGCTCGGAGCGGAAGCTGGAGGAGGCCGTCGACGCCGAGGCGCTGGATCTCGCCCGGCCCTTCCTGCCGTACAGCGAACTCGGTTCGATGATCAACGGCACGCTCGGCGGGCTGCACGACGCCTTCTTCAAGCTCCTCGGGCTCGAACTGCTCGCCGAGCTGGACGGCCGGGTCAAGGACGCCGTGAGTGAGTGCAAGCAGACGGTCGATCGCACGGACGCGCTCACCGCGCGGCTCCTCGGCGATCTGGGCGCGCTCGACGACCCCAGGGCCCGCGAGGCGGTCCAGGCGCTGTCGGGAGCGAAGCCCGATCTCGGCCGGGTGCGTGCGCTGCTGGAGAGCCGTGCTCCCGCCGCGGAGGCGGAACTGGCCCGGCTGCGGCGGCACGCGACTCTCACCGGGCCGGACCTGGCGGAGGTCGGTGGCGCTGTCGCCCGACTGCGGGAGGCCGCCGCGCGTGCGGAGGAGGCCCGGTACGGCACCGCCGAGGAAGCCCGCCGCATGGCCCGGTTGCTGGAGGCCGCGATTGAGCACCAGCGGCGCTCCCGGAACACGGACTGCCCGGTCTGCGGAGCCGAGAACCGGCTCGACCGGGAGTGGGCCGAGCAGGCACGGGCGGAGGTGGAGCGACTCCAGACGGCCGCCGCGGACGCCGAGGCCGCCCGGCAGGAGGTGGCGGTCTCGGTTCGGGCCGGACACGGCCTCGTACAACCGGTCCCGGTGTGGCTGCGGGGCGAGCCCTCCCCGCTTGCGGCGGTGTGGCAGGAGTGGACCCGGTGCCGGGACATCACCCACCCCAGGGAGCTGGCGGACCGCATCGAGCGTGCCGCTGCCGAGCTGGACGACGCGTGCCGGCAGGTGCGGGAGGAGGCGGCCCGGCGGCTCGCCGAGCACGACGGTGCCTGGCAGCCGTTCGCCGTACGGCTCGCCGAATGGCTGGGCGCTGCGGAGGCGAAGGAGGCCGCACTCGACCGGGGCAGGCACGCGCGCAAGGCGCGGACCTGGCTGCGGCCGATCATCGACGAACTGCGGGACGCGCGGCTGCGGCCCTTCGCCCGGCGGTCCCAGGAGGTGTGGCAGCTGCTGTGCGAGCACAGCAGCGTCACGCTCGGATCCGTCACCCTCGCCGGCACCCCCGGCCGCGGCAAGGTCCTCCTCGACGTCTCCGTGGACGACATGTCCGCGCCCGCCTACAGCGTGATGAGCCAGGGCGAGCTGCACTCCCTGGCGCTCTCCCTGTTCCTGCCGCGCGCCACGCATGCCGACAGCCCGTTCGGCTTCCTCGTCATCGACGACCCCGTGCAGTCCATGGACCCCGAGAAGGTCGAAGGTCTGGCCCGGGTGCTCGACGCCTGCGCCCGGGACAGGCAGGTGATCGTTTTCACCCATGACACCCGACTCCAGCAGGCTGTCGCGCACCTCGGCATCAAGGCGACCATCCTGCGCGTGAGCCGCCAGACCGACTCGGTGGTGGGCGTGGAGACTCTCACCGACCCGGTGGAACAGGCTCTCGCGGAGGCGCGGGCCATCTCCCTGGACCCCAACCTGCCGCAGGCCGTGGCCGATCACGTGCTGCCCGCCATGTGCCGGGTGGTGGTGGAGGCCGCCTGCCTGGAGACGGCGCGACGCAGGCTCCGCGACGAGCAGGGACTCGGGCTGCGGGCGGTCGAGGAGCGCGTCCAGTCCCTCGATCGCACCAAGTCGTACGTGTCCCTCGCCCTGCTCGGCGACGAGCAGCAGCACGCCCGTGCGGCCGTCGAGCGGATCTGTCCCGGCGGCTGGACGCTGATCGAGACCTTCAACTCAGGTGCTCACACGTCCCTGCCGACCGTCGACGACCGCAGGAGTCTCGTCCGCCGGACCAAGGCGCTCGCGACGGCCATCCGGTGCGGCACCGGGAGTCAGAACGCCGGGGGTGCCCGGTGAAGGCGTCCCCGGAGACCCTCGTGACCGCCGCCGCCCGTCTCCTGCTGTGCGAGCCCGGCACCGTGAACACCCTTGCCCCCGGCCTGCGCGCCCGTGCCGCCGCGGTCCTGCTCCGCATGGCGCTCGACCAGGCCCTGGACGCCTACTGGCAGCGGGTCACTCCGTCGATGACGCGGATCGGCAAGCACCGGATGCTGTGCCTGGAGTGGTACGCGGGACACGACACCGCCCGCCGGTGCCGTACCACCTGGTCGGCGCTGAGCGCGGCATGCCACTACCGCACGTACGAGCTGCCCCCGGCACCGGCGGAGATCCACACCCGGTTGCTGGAGGTCACCGCCCTCCTCGCGGCCCTGCGCGCCGGACCGGACACGGCTTCCGTCCCGACGTCGGCAGAGACCTGAGTGCGGGTGCCGCACCTCAGTACACGGCCCGCCCGGGGAGTCCACTGTCAGCGGCGCCCCTTATCGTTCTGGTCAACGCACGGTGCATGAAATGGGGAAAATGTGACCATGGCCGACGACGGCACGCCGTACCCCGAGTTCCGGCTGAGGCTGCCCAACGGCGGCCCCGAAGCCCGGGGACGGCTGTTGACCGAGAAGGGGACGAACGGGAGCCAGAAGTTCGTCGTCCTGGCCGGCTCTCCCGGCCGGTCCGAGGTGGTGCCCTCCTTCCCCGTGCGCATGCCGTCGTCCTACCGGCTGAGGCAGCGGCTGATCGACGAAGGGGTCCTGGCGGAATCGGCCGACTGGCCCGGCTGGCTGGAGACGACGCGGGACGTCGAGTGCAACTCACCGTCGGCCGCCGCCGAGATCCTGGTCGGTCGCAGTGCCAACGGTTGGCTGGAGTGGAAGACCGCCGACGGCCATCCGCTCTCCGACTACCTCGACCAGGTGTGGTGGGGACCCAGCCGGGCCTGGCTGGTACGCGGCTCCAACGTCTCCGGCCTCGATCTGGTCCGGCGTGTGTGGCTGCCCGAAGGGCTGGTGACCCTGCGAGCACGTCACCTGCGACAACGTGTCGAGCAGGGCATCAGCAAGGACCGGCTGCGCGCCGCCGTCGAGGAGGACTACGCCTCCACCGCGACGTACAACCAGAAGGTGCAGCTGGTCGAGGAACTGCACATGTTCCTGTCCCGGATGCGGCCCGGCGACACCATGTGCACCATCTCGGGCGGCCGACTGTACATCGGCAAGATCACCGGAGACGCCGCGCAGCTCACTCCCGAGGACGGCCCGTCGGATCTGCAAAGGGCAGTGGACTGGGCGGAGGACGGGCACGCGTACGAGGACCTGCCCGAGGCGCTCCAACAGAAGCTCTCCGCACAGCATGACGTCGTCGATCTGACCGCGGTGAAGGACCTCATCGACGGTCTGGGGATGAGCGACGAGGACCTGATCGAGGAGGCCGAGGCCGCCGATCGTGACCCGAGCGTGGAGATCCCCGCGCTCACCGCCCGGCGCGAGCTGGAGCTGCCCGAGCCCACGGACGAGTTGGCCGGCGAACTCCTGGTGCACGACGCCGCCTGGCTGCGCGAGGTGCGTGATCTTCTTTGGGACGAAAGGCAGTTGGTGCTGTACGGCCCGCCCGGGACCGGCAAGACGTATCTCGCCCTGAAGCTGGCCGAGTTCCTCGGCGGCGGGCCCGAGCAGGTCAAGCTCGTGCAGTTCCACCCCTCGTACGCGTACGAGGACTTCTTCGAGGGGTTCCGGCCGCAGGAGGACCCGCAGAGCCGGGAGGTCGCCTTCCGGCTCACCGCCGGCCCGCTGCGTGAACTCGCCGATCTGGCCTCGCGCGAGGGCAACCGGCACATCCCGCACTTCCTGATCATCGACGAGATCAACCGCGCCAACCTGGCCAAGGTCTTCGGCGAGCTGTACTTCCTCCTGGAGTACCGCAACAAGTCGGTCCGGCTGACGTACTCCGGTGACGACTTCGCGCTGCCGCCCAATCTCTTCGTGATCGGCACCATGAACACCGCCGACCGGTCGATCGCCCTCGTCGACGCGGCGATGCGCCGTCGCTTCGCCTTCGTCGAACTGTCCCCGCGCACCGAGCCGACGAGCGGGCTGCTGCGCCGCTGGCTCGCGCGCGAGGGCCGCGCCGCCGAGCCGGCCGACCTGCTCGACGCGCTCAACTCCCGTATCGACGATGCCGACTTCCGTATCGGGCCCTCGTATCTGATGAAGGCCGGTGTCTATCGGGAAGGCGGCCTCGAGCGGACGTGGCGGACCAAGATCCTGCCGCTGCTGGAGGAGTACCACTACGGGGAGGGCGTGGACATCGAGAAGCGGTACGGTCTGGCGGCTTTGCGGGACTCGCTCGGGTGACGCACGTCATCGAACTCGTCGAGCACGCACCGGCGGTAGGTGTCGCGCTGCCGGACGCGGTCGGACGGGCACTGGCGGCCGGGGACGTCGTGGACGCGGCCCCCGATCCGGATGTCCCGGGGCGCTGGTCCCTGCGGGCCGGCAGCAAGGTCGGTGCCGTGGCGGTCGCGGTACCGGGCGGCGACGGGCCGGTGACCGTACGCGTCGCCCCCAAGGTCTCCATCGCCCGACTGTTCTTCCTGCTCGGGTACAGCCTCGCCCCGAAGGGCGGCTGGCGAGACGGGGAAGTCGAACTCACCGAGCATCGCGATCTGCTGCCCGCACTCGCCCATGCCGTGGAACGGCAGATCGACCGGGCCCTGCGGCAGGGGCTCCTCCAGGGGTACCGGGTGACCGAGGAGACATCCCTGGTCGTCCGGGGCCGCATCCGGGAAGCCGAGCAGATACGGCGGCGGTTCGGGGCGACACTGCCGGTGGAGGTGGAGTACGACGAGTTCACCACCGACATCGCGGAGAACCGCCTGCTGCGCGCCGCCGTCGAGCGCCTCCTGCGGTTGCCCGGCGTACCCCACGACGTGCGTCGCGGACTGCTCCACCAGCGCGCCCGCCTGGCCGATGTCACGGTGATCGTGCGCGGTCGGCCGCTGCCCGCCTGGCAGCCGAACCGGCTCAACGCGCGCTACCAGCACGCCCTGCGTCTCGCCCGAGCGGTCCTGGAGAACGCCTCCGTCGAGCACGCGCCCGGCGGACTGCACGTCGACGGGTTCCTGTTCGACATGAACAAGCTCTTCGAGGACTTCGTGACGGTGGCGCTGCGGGAGGCGTGCCGTGGCCTTGGACACTCGGCGCGACTCCAGGATCCGCATCACCTTGACGAGGCGGCGGCGATCCGCATGAGGCCCGATTTCGTGCTGTACGAGCCGGGCGGTGCCCCGTGCGCCGTGGTGGACGCCAAATACAAGGCCGAGAAACGAGACGGTTTCCCGGACGCCGACCTTTACCAGATGCTGGCCTACTGCACGGCCCTGGGCCTGCGCGAAGGCCACCTGGTGTACGCCAAGGGCAACGCGCCGCACGCGGCCCACACGGTGCGGCACGCGGGCATCGTCATCCACCAGCACGCCCTCGACCTCGACCAGGAACCCTCCGGGTTGCTCTCGGACGTGGAGAAGGTGGCCGCCCGGCTGGTGAACACTCAGCGCGTATGATCGACTGCCGAGTGTCCGTTCAGGGTGGGGAGGGCGCCTCGTGCCACAGCTTGCGTTCGCGAACAGCTTCTGGGAGAGCTACGACGTCCTGGAGCGGCCCGTCAAAGCCGGCGTGCGCAAGGCGATGCAGAAGTTCCAGCAGCTCACCGTCCCCGAACTGCAGGCGGACAAGGGCCTGCACCTGGAGTCCGTGGAGAACGCCCGCGACCGTCGCATGCGGACCATCCGCATCAACGACTTCTGGCGAGGCGTCGTCCTCGCCCCGGACGACGGCAGCGACGTCTTCCTACTCGTCAACGTCGTCCCGCACGACGACGCCTACACCTGGGCCGCGAAGCGGCTGTACACGACGAACTCCGCGACGCGGGCCCTGGAGGTCCGCAACGTCGCGGCGATCGAGCAGCTGACCCCGGCCCTGGAGAAAGCCGCCGCGGTCGCCGACTCACTGCTGTTCGCGAAGTACTCCGACACGGTGCTGCGCGAACTCGGCATCGACGACCAGGTGCTGAGGGCGGTGCGGACCATCGTCGACAAGGCGCAGCTGAGGGCCTTCGAGACGCTGCTGCCGGAGGACCAGTGTGAGGTGCTGCAGTACCTGGCCGAGGGGTTCAGCCCCGAAGAGGTGTACCGGGACGTGGTCGCCGTCCGGCGGCCCATGGACGCGGGGCCCGACCCGGACGAAAGCCTGGCCGCCGTCATCGCCAACACCACGAGCCGCATAACCCTGGTCACCGGCCCCGACGAACTCGCCGACATCCTGGAGAAGCCGTTCGCGGCCTGGCGGGTGTTCCTGCACCCCTCGCAGCGCCGCGTCGCCTATCGGGTGTCGTACGGCGGCCCGGTACAGGTCACCGGCGGCCCGGGGACCGGCAAGACGGTCGCGGCACTGCACAGGGTCAAGCACCTGCTCACCCGCTCCCCGGACGCCCGCGTCCTGCTCACCACCTTCACCAACGCCCTGGCCGCGTCGCTGCGGGAGAACCTGTCCGTCCTCCTGGACGACGACGAGTCGCTGCTCACCCGCGTCGAGGTGACCACGGTCAACGCCTACGCACACGGCATCGTGACCCGCCTCGACGGCCGGGCGCCCTCCCCGATCGGCGACCGGGAGGAACGACAGGTGTGGCAGCGGATCGTCAAGAAGCTCGGCCTGCGATGGACGGAGCAGTTCCTGGCCCAGGAGTACCGCCACGTCGTCCTCGCCCAGGACCTGCGCACCCTGGACGACTACCGTGCGGCCTCCCGGCGCGGTCGCGGCAGCGCGCTGTCGCCGACCAGGCGGGAGCAGCTGTGGCCGGCCGTCGAGCTGTTCGAGTCCCTGCTGTGCGATCAGAAGGCCACCACCCACCTCAAGGTGTGCGCCCGCGCGGCCGAGCTCCTGGCCGCTTCCTCACCCACGCACGACCACGTCGTGGTCGACGAGGCACAGGACCTGCACCCGGCCCAGTGGCGTGTCCTGCGCGGCGCGGTGGCGCCCGGCAGCGACGACCTGTTCATCACCGGCGACCCGCACCAGCGGATCTACGACTCGAAGGTCTCACTCGGTTCGCTCGGCATATCGGTGGCCGGGCGCACGCATCGCCTGCGCATCAACTACCGCAGTACGGAAGAGATCCTCGCCTGGTCGACGGACATCCTCACTCCGGTGTCGGTCGACGACCTGGGCGGCGAGGGCAGCGACACCCTGGCGGGCTACCGGTCGCTGCTGCACGGCCGCAGGCCGCACGTGGACGGGTACGGGTCGGAGCAGACGGAGATCGCGGCGCTCGTCGAGCGCGTCGAGAACTGGATCGCTCAGGGCATCCGACCGTCGGAGATCGGCGTGTGTGCCCGTTTCAACGTGCTGCTCGACAAGGCGTACGACAGGCTGGCCGCGGCCCGGGTACCGGTGGTCCGGGTCAGAGACAATCCGGGGCCGGGTACGGACGGCGTACGGCTGGCCACCATGCACGCCATGAAGGGGCTGGAGTTCCGTTGCGTCGCCGTCCTCGGTGCGACGGCGAGCGCGCTTCCCTTCGCCCGCGAAGTGACGCCGGCCTCCGTGGACGCGCTGCAGCACGACTCGGACCTGCTCCGGGAGCGATGCCTGCTGTTCGTGGCGTGCACACGGGCGCGGGAGGCGTTGGCGGTGTCGTGGAGCGGGACAGCCAGTCCGTTCGTTCCGCAGCCGTAGTGACAGTCTGTCCTGGTGATACGACGGAAAATCACTCTTCGGGTGAGAGGGCCCCGTTGCCGAGCCCGTCCCTGGCGAGTGCAGCCGCCTGCTTGCTGAGCTCGGCCACCCTCCGCGCCCGCTCCTCGAACTCCTGCAGGGCTCGGAACGCCGCCCCGTACCGGCGTTGCTCGGCGATGTCCATCTGTGGGATGCGGGCGCCCTTGCCGTCGAGCCGGTAGGTTCCGCTGGCGCTCGTGGACCGCCGGGCGTTCGCCGCGCTGCGCAGAAAGCCCTGGAGGTAATCGGTGTCGAGCTGATCGCTCACCGAGACCGGCTCGGGAGCGCCGTACTCGATCAGCCCGGCTCGCGCGAGGTCGGCGACACTGACGGACGGACCGTCCAGGGCACTTGCACCGGCGCCCGCCGTCAAAGCGGGCAACAGGTCGGCCAGCAGCCGCACCTGCTCCGCCAACTCCTGCCGCAGAGCCTGGTACTCCGTCGTGTAGTCGCGGTGGGACTCCTCGACGTGACGGCCGGGAGTGAGATCCACGGCGTCGTCGAGCAGTTCGATCAGAGGTACGTCCGCCGTCTGGTCGGGCCCTGGCTCCAGTGAGCCGTCCGGATCGTTCGCCGTCAGATCCACCATGCGCACCTCGGCCACGGCATCGTCCGGGGACTGCGGGCGACGCAGACGCCAGAGATGCACGGGGAGCGCATGCGAGGCAGCGGTCCCGGGTGGGAGGGCGATGACGTCTGTGAGGATGCCGCGTCTCACCAGCTCGGCCCGGATACGGCGACCGGCCTTGCGGTAGGCGACGGAGGCAGGCATGACCATGAGGACGCGGCCGCCCGGCGCGGTGTGCGCGTAGGCGTGCTGCAGCCAGGCGAGTTCGCCTTCGGCACGCGAAGGCGTACCGAGCTCCCACCGGGGATCGAGGAGCAGGTCCTCGCGTCCCCAGTCGGTGGTACCGACGGGCGGATCACAGACGACGAGATCGGCCTTGAGGTCCGGCCAGTGGTCGTCGCGCAGGGAATCTCCGATGCGGACGTCGACGCCGGAGCGTCCCGTGAGATCGGCTCGCAGCTGCGCGAATCGAGCACTGCGGGCGTCGGCCTCCTGACCACACCGTGTCGGCCCCCGTTCGGGTCCGACGGTCAACAGGAGCGTTCCGATACCGCACGCCGGGTCGAAGAGGGTCGCATCAGCGGGCACTTCGCCAGCGAAGTGCCGCACCGCCTGGACGACACGTGGCGAGGTGACCTGGTCGGACCCCGCCCGGCGCACGGAGTCGGTGAAGCGTTCGGTAAGCGCGTTCACCACGTCACCCGGTGATCCACTCTCACCGAGTTGTCTGGCCAGTCGTACGGCATCCGTCGGCAGTGCTTGCGGGGCCTCGCCCTCGACACCGGCGAGCAACTGGGCGACATCGGCGAGCCCGCCGACCATCTCGTCGCCGTAGGCCGCTCGCAGGGCCTGCCACAGCTGCACCTCCACGGAGATGTCCTGGCCCTTGCGTTGCTTGTCCAGCCACATCTGTACCGCGGCCAGGTCGAACAGCGGACTGTTCACACCGCCGCCTGCAGGTGCCGGAAAGTCCTCATACCTCCGCCGCCAGTTGGAGACTGCGGCACGCGTGACACCGGCGAGCCTGGCGATCTCAGAGCCGGTGACAAGCGGTCCACCGACTGGCGGGGGGGGATGGTCTGCCATGCGCGTCACCGTACACGGATCCTATGACTCAATCAATCATGAGAGCACGTTGACGATGTACACGTACCTACTCCAGTCGCCTGGGCATACAACGTGGGGTTCCGCAAAAGCAGAAGCCACCCGCGCCAAGAGCTCGCTACTCACTCCAACCCACACCCAGCCTGGGCGGCCTCCTCTGCCCCCCTCCCCACCCGCTCGAAGATCCGGCCCAGGCGGGCGGAGGAAGTCAGCCATGCGCGCATGTCCACGAGCTCGCTCACGGTGCGGGCGAGAGGGTCCACCCCCGATGGAGCGCGGCCGGGCCGACGCATCGCGAGCACCGGGATCCGTGCCGCCTCCCCCGAGCGGCACGGGGCAGCCGCTCGCCCGCAGCAATCGATTCGAACGCCACTCGGCTGGCCACTGTCGGATCCCAGCCAATGCCTGACGTTCTGATCCCAGGTGATGCTTGACGGCGGACCTCCGCCCTCGACGCCGACCTGACGCACCCGCGCACCATCTACCTGCGGGAAGACACCGTGTGCCAGGCCCTGGATCAGTGGATCGCCCGAGCCTTCGCCCCCGACCGGCTCTCCGGCACCATCGAAGCCCTCACTCACGCGAGCGCCGCAGCAAGCACCGCCGAGCCCTACACCCCCGAGCAGGCCCAAGCACGCCAGGCGATCAAGGAATGCGAACGCCGGCTCGCCCGTAACCAGGCGGCCCTCGACGCCGGAGCCGACCCAACCGTCGTCACCAGTGGATCAACGAGGCCCAGCGAGACAAGGACGCGGCGCAGAAGAAGCTCGACACGCACCCCGCCGTCCCCCGGAAGAAGCAATCCCCGCTCAATGCGCGACAGATCCGGCAGATCACTGAAAGCCTTGGAGCCATTGCACAGCGCATCCAAACCGCCGCCCTCGAGAAGAAAGGCCCGCTTTACGACGCCCTGGGCATCACCATCAGCTACGAACACGCAAAGAGGACCGCGACCGTAAGGTCGAGGCCCTCATCACCGTATCGTCAGTGGTTGTGTGTCCGAGGGGCGAGTCGACCACTGACGATACGGCCGTGGCGGCGCAAGGCAAGCTCTGCTTCTGAAACCGACGTGCGCCAAGAAGCAGGGGTGTCGGGCAGTGACCGATCAGGTCAGGACGAGTTCCAGTACGGTGACCGAGAGCGGCGGCACGGTACTGGTGAAGGACGCTGCCGCGCCGGTCACGGTGCTCGTCCCGGGCACCAACGTGTCGGGGTCCGTCAGCGTGTTGGTCGTGGCGCGCGAGGGGCCGGTCAGGACCGTCGCGGTGGCACGCCTTTTGACCCCCTTCACCAGCCCCTTCAGCTCGACCGGCACGTTCACCTTCTCCGTCCCGCAGTTGACGACCGCTAGGTAGAGGCGGTTCCTGGAACGGGTGGCCACGGTGGCCAGACCGGGCAGCGCACGCGCCGTGGCCGGCAGCACCGTGTTGCCGACCCTGCTCGTCAGCATGTGCTGTGCCCAGTAGCTGGGCGACACGTAGCTGGTCAGGTTGTCGTAGGCGATCAGGTTGGTGGCCCAGACGTTGTTCTTGACGTGGGAGAAGAGCGGCGCGTAGCACTCCATGAGGACCTGGTCCGAGTTGCGGATCAGCCCGGCCAGCCAAGCGGCGTCGCCGAGTGCCGCGTTGAGGTCGGGTGTGGGGCGGCCCTCCTGCGCGGCCCACTCTCCGACGAACACCTTGGTCGAATTGCGGTGCCGGTTGTCGTACTTGTGGGTGGAGGCCTGGGCGGCGGACGGCGCGAGGTAGTAGTGCTCGTCGATCAGGTCCGGGGTGCGGCTCGTCACGGACGTCGTGGCGATCAGCTTCAGATGCGGGTACTTCTCCTTGATCGCGTCGTAGAAGGCAGCGAACCGCTCGTTGTAGGACCCCGAGGAGTCGAACCAGTCCTCGTTGCCGATCTCCACGAACTCCAGCGGGAACGGCTCCGGATGTCCGTCGGCGGCACGTCGTGCGCCCCAGGCGCTGGCGACAGGACCGGTGACGTACTCGATCTCGTCGAGTGCGTCCTGGACGAACGGCCCGAGCGCGTCGCCGGTGATGTGTTCACCCTTGAGCGAGTAGCCGGCGTAGACGGCGAGAACTGGCTGGGCGTGCATGTCCTCGACCCATTGCAGGTATTCGAGGAGTCCGAGGCCGTCCGTGGACCAGTAGCCCCAGGCGTCGTCCATGTGGCCGGGGCGCTCCCAGACCGGACCGATGGTGTTCTTCCAGTTGAACCGTGTCGCAATGGTGTTGCCCTCGAGGAAGTTTCCGCCAGGGAAGCGCAGGAACTTCGGCTTCAGAGCGACCAGTTTGTCCATCAGGTCGATGCGCAGGCCGTTTGGCCGGTTGTTATACGTGGGCGGGAAGAGGGACACGTGCTGGAGCCACAGGGTCTCGCCCGCGGCCTCGGGGTCGGCCGTGGTGACGGTCAGCCTTGCGTCACCGACGACCGGGGTGCGCGAACTGGTGCGCAGGGTCAACTCGAACGGGCGGCCTGGGAAGGCGGTGCCGATGTGGGGCACGTGGGCGGATGCGTACACCATCGCGCCGTCCGCCGACTCGATGGCCACCGTGAGCGGGCCGATGCGTCGCGACGCCTTGGCGAACAGACGGGCGGTGTAAGTGGTTCTGGGCCGCACGGGTATGCCCCAGAAGCCGTCGTTGGCGACGCCGGCCCGGTTTCCGGCGCCGGTGCTGCTGGACAGCACCACCTTGAGGGAACGGTCGAGTGCGGCGTTGAGCGGGGCGGCGGTGTCGAGGGCGAGGGTCGTTCCGCCGACGGCGGACCAGTAGACGGGCGACGTGTCGCTGGCCATCATCGAGCGGTTCTGCACCAGCTCTGCGTAGATGCCGCCCTCGCCGGAGTGGTTGATGTCCTCGAACATCAGGCCCGGAAGGATCGGCGACACGGCATGCGCGGGGGTGCCGACGTCCACGCTCAGCAGTGGCGTCGTGGTCTCCACCGGGACGCCGGCCAGCGCCGCGATCTGGTCGGAGGTGAGGACGGACGGGAACATCCACACGTCGTCGATCAGGCCGTGCCACTGGTCGACGTGCCCACCGCCGTAGAGTGCACGGCCGATGGCGGTGTCGCCGCTGCCGGCCCAGCCCGCGGCGTAGGCGGTCTCCCCCTCCAGAACGCCGTTGACGTAGAGGCGAATGACACCGGCGGTCGGGTCGCTGACGCCGACCAGGTGGGTCCAGGTGTCGGTGGTGGGTGCTGAAGCGGCGGCCGCCACCGCGGCACTCTGAGTAGCGTCCGAGTCGAGCCGGGCGAAGGCGAAGGTGCCGGTGTCGTCGCGCAGCCCCAGGTAGAAGGCGCTGACGGCCTTGCCGTCGATGCTGACGGCGGTCTGATAGCCGCCGAGTTGAGCGAGGTTGACCCAGGCGCCCACTGAGAATGCCTTGGAGGTGTCGAGGGCCGGCCCGGACGCCGTGGCGTTGCCGCCGGCCTTGAGGCTCAGGCTGTGGGTGCCGACCTTGCCGGTGTCCCAGCCGGCCGCGCCCTGGATCGCCGCGGTGCGACCGTTGCCGGAGGAGTCTGCGGCGGAGGTGCCGGAGCCTTCGTCGAAGGTCCAGTGGGCGGCTGCGGCGGGAAGGTCCGCGGCAGTGGAGCTCGGGGTTGTGCCGGTGAGTTCGGCGGCCCTGGCGGGAGCGGCGGCGAAGGTCCCAGCGAGGGAGGCGGCGCCCAGGACGGTGAGGACGGTTCTGCGCGGCACTCCGGATTCTGCAGGCATGCGGCTCATTCCTTTGTGACAGACCGTTGCGTTGCGTACCGGCCGGAATAGGGCAGCCCGTCGAAGACGCCAACCGGCCTTGTTCGACATCTCGCACAGCGATCGGTACTTCGAGCAGCAGTGATCCTAAGGTGTCGGCTAGGTCCGTCAATACCCCTCGTACGGCTTGCCGGGACACGGGAGCTTGAAGCCGTCGACGCACTTCCCCGCTTCGTCGGCATTGCAGCTCATCAGCGACCTGCCGCGTCCGCCGACTCCTCATCGGGCATTCACTTCGCAGCTCACCGACGGTAGCCCCCACAGCTCCAGCGTGCCGCTGACCAGGTCCGCCATGAACTGGGCCACCCCGCCCTCGTAGTGCCACCAGTCGCCATTGCGTGAGGCAACCGTGACCGTCCACTCCTCCGGCCCTTCCCCACCGGTGCTCCACAGGAAGACGTCACCCTCGTTCGACGTCGACCACGGCAGCAGGCCGCCCGGCGCGGGATACGTGTGCATGGGGACGGTCAGGTCGGCGTACCCGAGCCACTCGTCGATGATTTCAAGCTCCTCGCGTGCGCCCTTCAGCCAGAGATGCTCATGGCCGGAGGCAGGCCCTCCGAAGGCCATGAAGTCGCCGAGTTCGAACGCCGGAAACAACTCACACAGCAGCTTGTAGTCGGCGGGCAAGGGCAGGCCCAACTTCGCTTCCAGCTTTGACCAGTCGAGGTCCACTGGTACCGCGAAGCGGAGTGCGGCAAGGCCCGGCACAGCGCGCTCCAGCTCCGCAACCGCTTCAGCGGCATCCGTCAAACGGCGGAGCGGCTTCTGAATACCAACGAGATCATCCACGGCATCAGACTGCCAGAGCAGCACCTCGTGCCCCGCAGACTCCCAGAACTCGGGGTCAAGAGAGCCTCGTCCTTCAGCGTCTTGACCTGCGGAAAGCGGGCCGTGCGAATTCGCATCATGGTGCCCTTGGACTCCCGGTCGGCGACCTGCCCCTGCAGCAGGGCCGCCAGATACTCCTCGTGGGACCAGTCCTGGTCGCGGGCCTGGTCGGCCAGCTCCTCCCAGAAGGCGCCGATGGTCGGCATCTTCAGCACCCGGGTCAGATAGGACAGCATCGATGGCATGCCGTCCTTCGGCCTGCTCGCCGCGGCGGCCGGTTTGGGCTTCGTGGCTGTACTCCCGTATCACTTCGCTTTCGTGGACGGCGGATTGAAGGCGACGCCGAACAGGGCGTCGTAGTCGGGCAGGGCCCACAGTGCGACGGTGCGCCCGTCGATGTGGTGGCGGACGGCTGCCTGGCGTCGTTGGCGGTCCAGCGCGAGGGCCTCGCGCATCTTCCCGGCGGTGGCCGCATGGACCGGATCGGTGATCACGGCGCTGTCACGTTGGCTGACCGGGTGGGATGATCTTCTGGTTGATCACGCTGGGAGGGGTCGTCCGTGGGGAGCGCGTCACCGTCGTACAGGGGGCACCGGTACCCGGTCGAGGTGATCTCGCACTGTGTGTGGCTGTACTTCCGCTTCCCGCTCAGCTTCCGCGAGGTCGAGGAGCTGATGCTCCAGCCAGGCGTCATCGTCTCCTACGAGACAGTGCGCCGCTGGTGCGCCAAGTTCGGCCAGGCATACGCGAACGGACTGCGCTTCTTCCGCCGCCTGATGAAGAAGACCCAGGCGGTGCCGAGGGTGATCATCACGGACAAGCTGCGTTCCTACGGCGCCGCCCACCGCGAAGTCATACCCTCCGTCGAGCACCGCTCCCACAAGGGACTGACCAACCGGGCCGAGAACAGCCACCAGCCCACCAGGCAGCGTGAACGCGCGATGAAAGGCTTCCGCTCCGTCGGAGCGGCCCAGCAGTTCCTGTCCGCATTCAGTGGCATCTCACCCCACTTCCGGCCCCACCGCCACCTGATGACCGCATCCCAGCACCGAGCCGAGATGACCATCCGCCTCGCCATCTGGGACCACGTCACCGGCGCTGCCAGCCGGCCCACCACGGCCTGACCACAGGCCCGGACCGCGGGCCCCACCACGCCCCGACACGCCATCAGACACCCACACACCCAACAACGTGACAAGGCCTATGCGGGAGCTGGGCATAACGCTGCCCTGTGACCCTGGAGGACAGGAGCGCAAGGGGGACTGCACGAAGGGACCTGGGAGACCGGGAGCTGACGTGGCGTCTCCCGTCCCGGCCCGGGCGGCGCAACGGTCTTCGACCACGGACTGTTGTCGGCGGTCGGCATCGATTGGGTTCCTCGGCTTCGCCTGCGGCCTGGGCGGACTCGTCGTCGGCTACCTGCCTCCAACCTCCTCTGCCCGGCTCCTCCCTGCGCTTGCTCCTCCCCGCTGTCACCACCCCGCCCGGGCCGCCGCCTCGTCGTTGGCGGGGATGCCCAGCCGGTCGGCCATGGTGGTGAGGGCCGTTCCCAGCGGGAGCGCGACCCGGGTGAGGGCGTGCTGGTCGCCTCGAGTCGGGTCCCGGTTGACGATGAGTACCGGCTTCCCGGCCTGGGCCGCCTGGCGGACGAACCGGAGCCCGGACATCACTGTCAGTGAGGAGCCCAGGATCAGCAGCGAGGCCGCCTCACGGACCAGGTTGCGGCAGTGCTCGACCCGTTGCGGCGGAACGGCTTCGCCGAAGAACACCACGTCCGGTTTGAGGATGCCGCCGCAGATCGTGCAGGGCACCACGTGGAAGTCCGCGACCTGTTCGTCGGTGAGGTCGGCGTCACCGTCCGGATTGATTCCGGCGGTCACCGGCGCGTAGCCCACATTGGCCTCCTCCAGGCGCCGGGCGAGCTCGCGGCGCGGGCTGAACGCGCCGCAGGAAAGACAGACGACCCGGTCCAGGCTTCCGTGGAGTTCCACGACGCCCTCGCTGCCGGCGGCCTGGTGCAGGCCGTCGACGTTCTGGGTGATCACACCCGAGAGCAGGCCGTGCCGCCCGAACGCGGCTACGGCCCGGTGCCCGACGTTGGGGCGGGCGCGACGGAAGGTGCGCCAGCCGAGGTGGCTGCGCGCCCAGTACCGGCGTCGGGCCTGGGCGCTGGCGGTGAAGTCCTGGTAGGTCATCGGCGTGTGCCGGGTAAGGCTCCCGCCGTCGCCCCGGTAGTCGGGGATGCCCGACTCCGTGGAGATGTCCGCCCCGCTGAGCACCAGTACACCGCCGGTGCTCAGCGCATCGGTGACCGGCTCCAGATCCGTGGTGCCCGGCGGCAGGTCCTCGGTAGGGGTCCAACTCAGAGTGGGGCGCATGCGCACGCCGCCAGGGTACGGAACAGGCTGCAACCACCCGCTTCCGCCGGCGATGGCGCCGTTGGCTCGGAGCGGGGCATCCCGCGCGTGCCGCTGCGCCCCGGCCGCGCGTCATCGCCGCCCGCGTTCTTACCGCCTGGCACCGCGAGCGGCCGGAATCCCGGGGCAGAACACCTAATCCGTCCGGGTGGCGGCGAGGTGGGCGTCTACGGCGACGACACCGTCTACGCCCTGGCAGAGGCCCACGACCGCTGGGACGAGACGCGGTTCCGGGACGTGACCGCGCAGGGTGACGACACCGTCCCGGACCTCGACCGCGACGGTGCCCTCGTCCAGGCCGAGGATGCGCCCCAGGACGTCCTGCTCGATCTCGCTGCGGATCTCGACGTCTGAGCGGATGAAGGCGTCGAGCAGGTCGCTGCGGCTGATGATGCCGGTGAGGAGTCCGTCGTCGCCGACCACCGGCAGCTGCTTGACGTGCCGCTTGCGGAGTTCCCGTGCGGCCCGGGGGATCGTCCAGTCGGCGCGGGCGGTGAAGACGGGGCTGCTCATGAGCGCGCCCGCGGTCCGGGCCCGGGCCTTGCTCCAGGCGCGCTCGTCGTCCCCGTCCTGCCCCTGCGGATCAGGCAGGCCGGTCTCGTGCCGCAGCACGTCGGCGGCGGACACGACGCCGACGGGGGCGCCGTCGTCGTCGACAACCGGCGCCGCGACGATGTCGTTCGCGTCCAGCAGGGCGGCGACCTCCTGGAACGGCGTGTTGGGGCGGAGGGTGAGGACCTCCTCGGTCATCACGTCACCGACCTTGCGGCGGTGCAGCATGGCATCGGCCTCCTCCGCTTTGCGACGGGGCGGCCGTGGTCGGACCGCCCGAGCGGACGACGCGCGGCGCGCTGGCCCCTGTGGCCTTGCTGGCTCGTCCACGCCGTCTTTCCTACCCATGACAGCACCGCGCCGCTCCGGCGACCACTGATGTTCGGCCTGGCGGGGAGGGCCAGCGGTCCCGCAGGGAGGTGGACAGGCTGGTCAAGCAGAACATCGCGAAGCAGGTGAGCGACCGGCCGCGCACCTACCAAATGGCGGCGCGGCAGGCTGACGCGTAACCCCGACCAAGGCGAAAGCGAACCGGGCTGATTCCCACGGGGGTGGGGAACCAGCCCGGTTGCCGTGTGAGTCTCCCACACCAAGCGGACGGCGGTGTGGAAGGGCGGGGGCTCGGTTGCGGAGTGGCTGAGCACGTTTGTGGCCGTGGTGTCGGTGGGCATCGCCGTATACGCGGCGTACTGGGCCCGCCAATCCGCACGCGGCACCTCCGCGCACACGGCGTACGACCTGGCGCGCACCCTGCACCCGGATCTTACGACCGGGGCGACCGCCCGGGCCCTGGATGCGCTGGAACACTTCCGCAACGACACCCGCTACCGCGAGAGCGGCGGGCGGTGTGGCGGGCCAGTCCCAGTTCACGTCCGATCGCGCTGATCGTCCATGCCTGGGCCAGCAGGTCTTGGACTGCCCGGTAGCGCTCCCGCGTGCGAGTGACCAGCCACTTCACGGCACCTGCGTCCGGGTTGAGGGCGGCATCGGGTACTGCCACTGGCGTAGGCCCGCGTTGCTGCGGCGACGGTGGTATCAGGCAGGACCGATGAGTGATCACGGGCGCGTTCGACCACGTGGGCCAGGTTGTCCCACAAGTGCCAGGCATCAGCGACCTGTCGGGCCTGGGGTGCTCCGGCGCTCGCTGCCTCTGCACAGGCGCCCGCTCGGTCCCGGTAGATCATTAGTGGGCACGTGCTGCAAACCGGAAGCGGTGAGGCGTGCCACCTGTTGATCTAGCCGACATCACGAGTTCAATCTCAGTAGCACACGCCTCCGCTTTTCCTATCACTCCAGGACTTTCATGCTGGGCCCTCTCGGAATCCCTAACCACGCTTCGACGATTCCTAATGAAAAGTCAGCCGGAAGTGTAGCGCTTGGAGTCATTCCACTCCCAAAAAGCCGTCGTGCCTTCAATCTCATTGCGAACAGAGTCGTAAATTGGTTGCATTACCGAGTCATCAGGCACATCAATCGCGACATGACGGTCACCATTCCACTCATTGAGTAGCCCAGCGGAATCCAAAGTCCTGCGCAACATAGGTCGACTGTCAAGCGCGGGGCGCGACTCAGAGAAAAGAATTCGAAGGACTCGACGACCCGACTTTTCGATCACTCGATCCATCGAACCTGATTCCCCTTTCTCGATCACGTCACCTAGCGCCACGCCATAAGCATAGAAGGGGATGCAACAAACCTCATAGGCACCTTCCTCATTAACCTCTCGCAGCCAAAGCTGCTCTAGCATTCCTGGGAGGTCGAACGGAGCCAGATCAACCATGGCCATTTCGTGATTTTCGCCTCGCCATGCTGGATCTTCGTGGCTGACATAAGTAATTCCATCGATCGCGACCTGCAAAATACCCTCCACTGCTAAATAATAAACGGACATGCGGTGGGCCAAAATATGACCCACCGCATTCAAGTTATGGAATTGTCCTAGGATCCGAAACGGTCGCCTGCATATTTGCCGGCCACCACGGGGGCGGCCACGGCCCACTATAGTTCGGCGGTGGATTCATCGGCGCCACCCTGTCACGCTTTGAACTGTTACAGAACCCACAAACAGGAGTGGTGTTCGCATCCGTCAGATCTCCGCCGTTGATCCTTGGTTCCACATGATCGATCGGCACTGCAAGGTTTATTCGACAGTATGAACATAGTGGCCGAGTAAGTGGCGGGTGCCACTGTACACCCGTTCCATATTCGGCGCGCATAGTTGCCGGGATAGTCTGATAGGCACCTGGACCACCGCTGGATCCGGGGGGAATATCATGAACCGAGTATCCAGGCACGGAACAAGCTGCCGGATTCGGCGCATTGATGTTGTGAACCAACACCGGAATGCCACCCGCCACAACATAGTACGTGTGAAAGCGGGCCGCTCCCTACCTGGGTTTTTGCAGGTCGGCGCGGAAC
This sequence comes from Streptomyces sp. NPDC086777, assembly GCF_040702065.1. Lineage (NCBI taxonomy): Bacteria > Bacillati > Actinomycetota > Actinomycetes > Kitasatosporales > Streptomycetaceae > Streptomyces > Streptomyces sp. NPDC086777. The sequence goes on from NZ_JBFBJI010000037.1 coordinate 67,829, forward strand.
TACCCGTCCGTCGAGGTCCATTGGAGTGCGCTGATGTCCGCCCTTGTTGCCGTCAGCGTTGCCGTCAGTGGTTTAGACCTCGCCACGTAGCGGCGGTAGCCGACAACGGCGGACGGCGCGGAGCGATTTTGGCCTGGAGTTTCAATGGGCGAGTCAAGCGTGTGCGACCAGTAGCCGAAGAAGTGGAGCGCTAGATCTCTGACCTGCGGCCGTGTAATCGATCAACGCTGCGACCTGCGACTTAGATGTGGTTGTCAGCGTTGGTCGTCGTTGAGCGCCCTCATACGGCCCCGAGACGGCCCGGGTCCGACAGCTTGTCCCAGGTGACAGGATGGCCAGCATGCCCCTGCCTGCACCGAAGGATCTGACTTCGACGGTCCTGCGAACCGACTTCAGTGATGACGCGGCCTGGTCCGCAGTACAAGCAGCGATCGACGCTGCAGATGGGTCCCCACACGCGACGTACGTCAGTGATCCCCGCTTCACCGACGTGAGCATCCAGGCGCTGATCGACGAGGAGGCCGCCACCGAGGAAGACGACAAACTCACCTACGTGTTCCTCGCGGATGCGACCACCATGACCGACCCTTCGTCCCCGCTCTTGGCCGTCGACCTCTACAACGAACCTGGACGGACGTGCCGGGTGCCGGCCCGGTGGTACCCCGGCATTTCCGCCAATCTGAGTATCGCCAACATAGACTTCGCTGACTTTGCCGACGCAGTTGACGGTTCAGGGACGTTCCGCGGCTGGGGTGACGACTGACCCGCCGTCCCTCATGGTGCACGGTACCGGGCGGTCGGCGCCCGTGAGGACGGCACCTCGTCCCGGAGATCGTCTGTGCCTCAGCCGACGAAAGTCAGCCACGACGGCGGGCACGCCGACCGATCAGGTGCGCGTGTGTCTCGCTGCAGCCCCACCGGCCTCAGCCACGCTGCTGGCTTTGTGGCCACGCTCAAGCCGTCTGCGTGATGGGCGGTGTGGGGGTGAAGGCCCGGTCGTCGCGCAGGAGGGCCCACAACACACTGGTGCGGCGTCGTGCGAGGGCGATGACGGCCTGGACGTGTTTGCAGCCCTCGCCGCGTTTCTTGAGGTAGTAGTCCCGGTTGGGGCCGTCGCGGACGATGCTGGTCGGGTCTGATGCAGGTTTGGGTGACAGGTTCGGTCACGCGGCCTTGAGGGCCGGTGTGGTCATCACGGTTTCGAATTCGATGGGGGTCAGCCGGCCGAGTGCGGCTTGTCTGCGGCGTCGGTGGTAGGTCCGCTCGATCCAGGTCACGATCGCGATCCGGAGTTCCTCGCGGGTGGTCCAGGTCCGGCGGTCGAGGACGTTCTTCTGCAGCAGGCTGAAGAAGGACTCCATGGCCGCGTTGTCGCCGGCCGCCCCGACTCTCCCTATGGAGCCGGCCATCCGGTGGCGGTCGAGTGCCCGGACGAATTTCCGGGCGCGGAACTGCGATCCGCGATCGCTGTGCAGGATGCATCCGTCGACCTGTTCGCGCCGGGCGACGGCGTTCTCCAGGGCGGTCACGGCCAGGCGGGACTTCATCCGTGCATCGATGGAGTAGCCCACGATCCTGTTGCTGAAAACGTCCTTGATCGCACAGACGTACAACTTGCCCTCGCCGGTGGCGTGTTCGGTGATGTCGGCGAGCCACAGCCGGTTCGGCCCGTCCGCGGTGAAGTCGCGGCGGACCAGGTCGTCGTGCACCGGCGGACCGGCCTTCTTGACTCTCCCGCGTTTCTTGCCGAACACGCTCCACCAGCGGTTGTCCCGGCAGATCCGCCACGCGGTGCGGTCCGCCATCCGGGCCCCGGCACCACGGGCTTCATCGGCCAGGAAGCGGTAGCCGAATTCCGGGTCGTCGCGGTGGGCGTCGAAGAGCGCCTTCGCGCGGTATGCCTCCTCCAGCACGGTGTCGGTCACCGGCTCGTCGAGCCGGCGGTAGTAAGGCTGTCTGGCGAGCTTCAGGACCCGGCACGTGACCGTGACGGGCGTCCCGTCCGCGGCCAGCTCTTTCACGAGCGGGTAGATCCTTTTCCCGGCAGATGGGCCTGCGACAGATAGGCCGCGGCCCGGCGCAGGACCTCGTTCTCCTGCTCCAGCAGCTTGATCCGCCGCCGAGCCTCCCGCAGCTCCGCGCTGTCCTGGCTGGTCACTCCAGGCTTGGCCCCGTCATCGATGTCCGCCCGGCGCATCCACTTCCACAACGTCATCGGATGGACCCCGAAGTCGGTGGCCACCTGCTCCACTGTCACGCCCGGGCCGCGGTTCCTCGCGACCCGCACGACGTCCTGGCGGAACTCTTCGGGATAAGGCTTGGGCACAGCGACATCCTTCCCACCCGCCCCACAGGGCAAGCCAGTTCAGATGTCACCCGATCGTGCAGCAGACCCGACGGCAAATCTCCCGTGTGACATCTCTATAGGGGACATGCGAGCACAAACCAGTTCCCTGGCCTCGGCGTCCAACTGCACGTACCCCGACCCCCTATCCGAGCAGCACCCGGGCCCGGTCACCCCGTGGCAGATCCAGGTGGCCCTCCCCGAGGAGCCACCCGACGTGACCGAGTCCGTCGCTGCCGCCCTCCTGCAGCTCCTTCGCACCCTGATCGCCGATTCGAGCCAGCAGCGCCCCGAGACCGGCAACAGCTAACCGAGTAACACGGGCGGCCGCTGGCTCTTCTCCCCCATTCGAGGTACGACAGAACGTCGCATAACACCCGCAGCGCGCCGCACCCAGCGCGCCCGCACTGGGAGTCTCACCGCACGTGATCCGTTTCGCCTTCGCCGGCCGCTGCTCCACCGAGGACCTCCAAGACCCCGAGGCCTCCAGGAACTGGCAGCTCACCCGCGCCCGAGCTCTGGTCGAACCCGCCGGCGGCCAGATCGTCACCGAATACTTCGACGTCGGCCACAGCCGCTCCCTGCCCTGGCAGCGCCGCCCCCGCGCCAACGACCTCCTCCAAGCCCTCCGCAACCCCGACCGCGGATTCGACGCAGTCGTGATCGGCGAGCCACAGCGCACCTTCTACGGCAACCAGTTCGGCAACACCTTCCCCGTCTTCGTCCACTTCCGCATCCCCCTGTGGGTCCCGGAGATCGGCGGCCCGATCGGCCCCGACAACGAGGCCCACGACCTCGTCATGTCCGTCTTCGGCGGCATGAGCAAGGGCGAACGCAACCGCATCAAGATCCGAGTCCGGACCGCCATGAGCTCCCAGGCCCAGCTCCAAGGCCGCTACCTCGGCGGACGACCGCCCTACGGCTACCGCATCGCCGACGCCGGACCCCACCCCAGCCCCTCCAAAGCCGCCGCCGGCCAGCGCATCCACAAGCTCGAACCCGGGCCCGCAGCCGCACCCGTCGTGCAGCGGATCTTCCGCCTGTACATCGACGGCATGAGCGACAAAGCCATCGCCGCCCAGCTCACCCGCGACGGCATCCCCTGCCCCTCCGCCCACGACGCCACCCGCAACCCGCACCGCAAGAAAACCGCGTGGCAGCAGGGCGCCGTGCGCGCCATCCTCATCAACCCCCGCTACACCGGCTACGAGATCTGGAACAAGCAACGCAAGGAAGAACGCCTCCTCGACGTCGACGACGTCACCCTCGGCCACCGCACCAGCATGACCCACAACCCGGTCGAGGAGTGGATCCGCTCCAACGAACCCGCCCACGAAGCGATCATCAGCCCGAACCGGTTCGACACCGTTCAAACCCTCCGCAGACAGCGTGCCCGCAACCAGGGACGCCAGGAACGAGCCGGAAAACAAGGCGGACGCCCCTACGCCCTGCGCGGACGGGTCCGCTGCACCCTGTGCGGACGCAAGATGCAGCCCGCCACCATCCGCAACCACGTCTACTACCGCTGCGAATTCAAGGACCAGGAACAAGCCCTCTACCCCGACCTCACGCACCCGCGCACCGTCAACCTACGCGAAGACGTTGTCTGCCGGGCCCTGGACCAGTGGATCGCCCGGGCCTTCGCCCCCGGCCGGCTCACCGCCACCCTCACCGCCCTCACCGACGCCAGCGCCGCAGCGAGCGCCGCAGAGACCCACACACCGGAACAGGCCCAAGCACGCCAGGCGATCAAGGACTGCGAGCGACGACTCTCCCGCTACCAGGCAGCACTCGAAGCCGGAGCGGACCCAGCCGTCGTCACCCAGTGGATCAACGCAGCACAGCAAGACAAAGAGGCGGCGCAGCAGAAACTCGACGCACTCCCTGCCCTCACCCGGAAGAAGCAATCCCCACTCGACGCCCAGCAGATCCGAGAAATCACTGACAGTCTTGGAGATATTGCACAGCGCATCCACACGGCCGACGCCGACAAGAAAGGCCCGCTCTACGAGGCCCTGGGCATCACCATCAGCTACGAACACGCAAAGAGGACCGCGACCGTAAGGTCGAGGCCCTCATCACCGTATCGTCAGTGGTTGTGTCCGAGGGGGGACTTGAACCCCCACGCCCGATAAAGGGCACTAGCACCTCAAGCTAGCGCGTCTGCCATTCCGCCACCCGGACCAGGTGTCTGTCGCCTGGCCGGGGGTGTTCCCCGCGGCGACATGGACAACAATACCAAGCTTTCGGAGTGCCTTTCACCTGCGTTTCCATCGGCTCCGGCGCAGGTGGGCGCGGGTCACGGCGCGTGGCCGGCCCGTCACCGGGCCGGCCACGGCACGGTCGGGGACCGGCCCGGGGTCGGGGCCGTACCGTGAGGTCGGCACCGGGCGCGCCCGGGTGCTGGGCGCGCCACGGCATGAGGGTCGTGCGCCGTCAGGGCATCAGCTGGTACTCCGGGAAGTTCCCCGGCAGCCGCTCCCCCGCCGGCCCCTGTGTCACCGCCCGCACCAGCAGTTCCCCGCCGACGAAGGCACCCCGCCAGGACGCGCCGAAGCCGCCGAAGAGCTCGTCGCGGTCGCCGCGGGAGCGTGGCTTTCCGTGGCCGACCTTGAACGCGCGGATCTGTGGGGCCAGGCGCGCGAAGGTGGCCTCGTCGTCGGTGGAGAGCGTGGCGACCAGCGCGCCGTTGGAGGCGTTCATGGCGGCCAGCAGCTCGGCCTCGGTGTCGACCAGGACGATCGTGTCGACCGGGCCGAAGGGTTCCGCGTGGTGGAGGGGTGAGGAGGGGGGCGGATTGAGGAGGGTGACCGGGTGGACGTACGACGAGGTGTCCTGGCCGGGCAGGAAGCGGGCGTCGCCCTGGCTGCCGCGGTGCAGCGGGACGGCACCGCGGTCGACGGCCTCGGCCACCTGGTCGGTGAGGTCCTTGGCCTTCGCCGCGTTGATCAACGGGCCGAAGTCCAGCTCGGGGAGCGGGTCGGCGGGGTCGGCGACCGCGAGGGGGTGGCCGATCCGGAGCCGGCGCACCGCCGGGAGGTAGGCGGTGAGGAACTCGTCGAAGATCTCGCGCTGGACGACGAAGCGCGGGTAGGCGGTGCAGCGCTGTTTGCCGTAGTCGAAGAGTTTGGGGACGACGGCGGTGAACGCGGCCCAGTCGGTGAAGTTCCAGACGCCCCAGGAGTTGAGTCCCTCCTGTTCGAGTACGTGCCGCTTGCCGAGGTCGGTGACGGCCGTGGCCACCGCCGCCCCGGTGTCCCGGCCGCCGACGAAGGAGACGCAGCCGATCTCGGGCGCCCGCACCAGCGCCTCCGACAGCTCGCCCCCGCTGCCGCTGAGCAGCGTCACCGGCAGGCCCTCCCGGGCGGCCAGCGCGCAGGCCAGGGTGAGGCAGGCGACCCCGCCGTCGGTCGGGGTCTTCGCCACCACCGCGTTGCCCGCCAGGGCCTGGACCAGTACCGCGTGGACGAGCACGCTCATCGGGTAGTTCCAGCTGGCGATGTTGGACACCGGCCCGTCCAGCGGGGCCCGACCGGCGAGCATCGGCCCGATGCCGTCGACGTACCAGCGCACCCCGTCGATCGCCCGGTCGACGTCCGCCTGGGCCAGCCGCCAGGGCTTGCCGATCTCCCAGACGAGCAGCAGGGCGAGGAGTTCGCGGTGTTCGGTGAGGGCGTCCAGGGTGGCGGCGACCCTGGCCCGGCGTTCCTCCAGCGGGACGTGCCGCCAGGCGCGGTGCTGGTCGAGGCAGGCACGGACGGCCCGGTGCGCGGTGGTGCGGTCGAGGCGCGGGGCGCCGGCAATGGGGCTGCCGTCGACGGGGCTGGTCGCGGGGAGCGGGCGGCCGTCGGGACGCCAGTCGCCGGCCCACAGGTTGAGGACGCGGTCCTCCCGGAAGGCTTCGGGGGCGAGGGCGAGACAGCGCGCCCAGGCGTCGTCCCAGCCGGTGCCGGGCTTGCGGACGAGGACCATGATCAACCCCCGGCTTCCAGGAGCTCCAGCACCAGCCGGGCGGTCTCGGTCGGCGTGCTCCCCACCCGCACCCCGACCGCCTCCAGCGCCTCCTGTTTGGCCCGGGCGGTCCCGGCCGAGCCGGAGACGATGGCGCCGGCGTGGCCCATGGTGCGGCCCTCGGGCGCGGTGAACCCGGCGATGTAGCCGACGACCGGCTTGGTGACGTGCTCCCGGATGTAGGCGGCGGCCCGCTCCTCGGCGTCGCCGCCGATCTCCCCGATGAGGACGACGAGTTCGGTGTCGGGGTCCTGCTGGAAGGCGGCCAGGCAGTCGATGTGGCTGGTCCCGACGACCGGGTCGCCGCCGATGCCGACGCAGGTGGAGAAGCCGATGTCCCGCAGCTCGTACATGAGCTGGTAGGTCAGGGTGCCCGACTTGGAGACGAGGCCGATGCGGCCGGGTTTGGTGATGTCGGCGGGGATGATGCCCGCGTTGGACCGGCCGGGGGTGATCAGGCCCGGGCAGTTGGGTCCGATGATCCGGGTGCCCTGGGCCCGCGCGTAGGAGGTGAAGGCGACAGAGTCGTGGACCGGGATGCCCTCGGTGATCACCACCGCGAGGCCGATGCCGGCGTCGGCGGCCTCCAGTACCGCGGCCTTGGCGAAGGCGGGCGGCACGAAGACGACGGTGACGTCGGCGCCGGTCGCCGCCATACCCTCGGCGACCGTGCCGAAGACCGGGACCGCACTGGGGGCACCTCCCAGGCCCTTAAGGCACTGGGGGACGTCGAAGTCGACGGTCTGCCCGGCCTTGCGCGGGTTGACCCCGCCGACGACGTCGGTCCCGGCGGCGAGCATCCGCCGGGTGTGCTTCATGCCCTCGCCGCCGGTCATGCCCTGGACGAGGACCTTGCTCTCCTTGGTGAGGTAGATCGCCATGACAGAACTCCTCAGGCGGTGGTGGCGAGTTCGGCGGCACGGCGGGCGGCGCCGTCCATGGTGGTGGCCTGTTCGACCAGGGGGTGCGCGCGGCCGTCGAGGATCGCCCGGCCGCGGACCGCGTTGTTGCCGTCGAGGCGGACCACCAGCGGCCTGGTCAGCCGGACGGTCTCCAGGGCCTGCACGATCCCGTCGGCGACCGCGTCGCACGCGGTGATCCCGCCGAAGACGTTGACGAAGACCGACTTCACGGACGGGTCGGAGAGGATCACCGAGAGTCCGTCGGCCATGATCCGGGCGGAGGCCCCGCCGCCGATGTCCAGGAAGTTGGCGGGCCGCGCGCCGCAGCCGGCCACCACGTCCAGGGTGGACATCACCAGGCCGGCGCCGTTGCCGATGATGCCGACCTCGCCGTCGAGCCTGACGTAGTTGAGTCCCTTCGCGGCGGCCGCCGCCTCCAGCGGGTCGCGGTGCTCGCCCTCGTCGGCACCCCAACGGGACTGCCGGAAACGGGCGTTGTCGTCGAGGGTGACCTTGCCGTCGAGGGCCAGGATCCGGCCCTCCGCGGTGCGTACGAGCGGGTTCACCTCGACGAGCACCGCGTCCTCGCGGACCAGCACCTGCCAGAGCCGGACCAGGACGTCGACGGTCTGCGGCGGCAGCCCGGCGGCCGCGGCGATCTCCTGGGCCTTGGCGGAGGTGACGCCGGCCGCGGGGTCGACGGGGATCCGGGCCACCGCCTCCGGCCGGGTCGCGGCCACCTCCTCGATCTCCGTGCCGCCCTCGGCGGAGGCGATCGCGAGGAAGCCGCCGGCCGCCCGGTCGAGGACGTAGGAGACGTAGAACTCGCTGTCAATGTCGACGGTTTGGGCCAGCATCACCTTGCCGACCGGATGCCCCTTGATGTCCATGCCGAGGATCTGACGTGCCGTGAGTTCGGCCGCGGCCGGGTCGGCGGCGAGCTTCACGCCGCCCGCCTTGCCCCGGCCGCCGGTCTTGACCTGCGCCTTCACGACGACCCTGCCGCCGAGCCGGCGGGCGATCTCCCGGGCCTCCTTGGGCGAGTCGGTGACCTCGGCCCTCGGCACCACGATGCCGTGATCTTCGAAGAGTTCCCTTGCCTGGTGTTCGTACAGGTCCATTCCGGCTCCTGTCTGCGAAGTCCGTCGAGAAGTCATCGAGAGGCCGAACTCCGATGACTGGAAAGTGCCGCACACCCCCTGGACACCACCCACCGGATGCGGGATAACAAGGTTCATACAGTATTCGTCGACTGTATGCAATGTACCGCGAGAGCGTTCCCACCCCCTACGAAGGGACAGGACTTCGCCATGCCCGACGACACCCAGGACGTGATTTCCGGTGGTCATCTCGTTGCCAAGGCGCTGAAGGCCGAGGGGGTCGACCGCATCTACACCCTGTGCGGCGGCCACATCATCGACATCTACGACGGCTGCGTCGACGAGGGCATAGAAGTCGTCGACGTCCGCCACGAGCAGGTGGCCGCACACGCCGCCGACGGTTACGCGCGCCTCACCGGCAGGCCGGGCTGCGCGGTCGTCACCGCGGGGCCGGGCACGACCGACGCCGTCACCGGGGTCGCCAACGCCTTCCGCGCGGAGTCCCCGATGCTGCTGATCGGCGGCCAGGGGGCTCTCACCCAGCACAAGATGGGGTCCCTCCAGGACCTGCCGCACGTCGACATGATGACGCCGATCACGAAGTTCGCGGCGACCGTCCCGGACACCGCCCGCGCCGCCGACATGGTCTCCATGGCCTTCCGCGAGTGCTACCACGGCGCGCCGGGACCCTCCTTCCTGGAGATACCCCGCGACGTCCTCGACGCCACGGTCCCGGCCGCGAAGGCCCGCATCCCCAAGGCCGGCGCCTACCGCGCCTCGACCCGCTCGGCCGGCGACCCCGAGGCCATCGAGAAACTCGCCGACCTGCTCGTGCACGCCGAGAAGCCGGCCATCCTGCTCGGCAGCCAGGTCTGGACGACCCGCGGCACCACGGACGCCATCGAACTGGTGCGGACCCTCAACATCCCGGCGTACATGAACGGCGCGGGGCGCGGCACCCTGCCGCCCGGCGACCCACACCACTTCCAGCTCTCCCGGCGGTACGCGTTCTCCAACGCCGACGTCATCGTGATCGTCGGCACGCCCTTCGACTTCCGCATGGGCTACGGCAAGCGCCTGTCCCCCGAGGCCACGGTCGTGCAGATCGACCTCGACTACCGCACGGTCGGCAAGAACCGGGACATCGACCTCGGGATCGTCGGGGACGCGGGCCTGGTCCTGAAGTCCGTGACGGAGGCCGCCTCGGGCCGGGTGAACGGCGGGGCCTCCCGGCGCAAGGAGTGGCTGGACGAGCTGCGCGCCGCCGAACAGACGGCGCTGGAGAAGCGGTTGCCGAGCCTGCGGTCGGACGCCTCCCCCATCCACCCGTACCGCCTGGTCAGCGAGATCAACGACTTCCTCACCGAGGACTCGATCTACATCGGCGACGGCGGCGACATCGTCACCTTCTCCGGGCAGGTGGTGCAGCCCAAGTCGCCCGGCCACTGGATGGACCCGGGGCCGCTCGGCACGCTCGGCGTCGGCGTCCCCTTCGTGCTCGCCGCCAAGCAGGCCCGCCCCGACAAGGAGGTGGTCGCCCTCTTCGGCGACGGCGCCTTCTCACTCACCGGCTGGGACTTCGAGACCCTGGTCCGCTACGACCTGCCCTTCGTCGGGATCGTCGGAAACAACTCCTCGATGAATCAGATCCGTTACGGCCAGGCCGCCAAGTACGGCAAGGAGCGCGAGCGGGTCGGCAACACCCTCGGCGACGTCCACTACGACAAGTTCGCCCAGATGCTGGGCGGTTACGGCGAGGAGGTCCGCGACCCCGCCGACATCGGCCCCGCCCTGCGCAGGGCCCGGGAGTCGGGCAAGCCGTCGCTGATCAACGTCTGGGTCGACCCGGACGCGTACGCCCCCGGAACCATGAACCAGACCATGTACAAGTGAGGTGGAACGCCCATGACCGCCAAAGCACTTGAGGGCATTCGAGTCCTCGACATGACGCACGTCCAGTCGGGCCCCTCCGCCACCCAGCTGCTCGCCTGGCTCGGCGCGGACGTCGTCAAACTGGAGGCGCCGACCGGTGACATCACGCGCAAGCAGCTGCGCGACCTCCCGGACGTCGACTCCCTCTACTTCACGATGCTCAACTGCAACAAGCGGAGCATCACCCTCAACACGAAGACCGAGCGCGGCAAGGAACTCCTGACCGAACTGATCCGGCGCTCCGACGTGATGGTGGAGAACTTCGGTCCCGGCGCGGTCGACCGGATGGGGTTCACCTGGGACCGCATCAAGGAAATCAACCCCCGGATCGTCTACGCCTCCATCAAGGGGTTCGGGGACGGCCCGTACACCGACTTCAAGGCGTACGAGGTGGTCGCCCAGGCGATGGGCGGCTCGATGGCCACCACGGGCTTCGAGGACGGCCCGCCGCTGGCCACGGGCGCGCAGATCGGTGACTCGGGCACCGGAGTGCATACAGTAGCCGGAATACTGGCGGCGCTCTTCCAGCGGGAGCGCACCGGCCGCGGTCAGCGCGTCAACGTCGCGATGCAGCACGCCGTGCTGAACCTGTGCCGGGTGAAGCTCCGCGACCAGCAACGACTCACCCACGGCCGGCTCGCCGAGTACCCCAACGAGGACTTCGGCGACGAGGTGCCGCGCTCCGGCAACGCCTCCGGCGGCGGCCAGCCCGGCTGGGCGGTCAAGTGCGCGCCGGGCGGCCCGAACGACTACGTGTACGTCATCGTGCAGCCCGTCGGGTGGCGGCCGATCACCGGGCTCATCGGCCGGCCGGAGCTCGCGGACGACCCCGAGTGGGCGACCCCGGAGTCCCGGCTGCCCAAGCTCAACAAGATGTTCCAGCTGATCGAGGAGTGGTCCTCGACGCTCCCCAAGTGGGAGGTGCTTGAGCGGCTCAACGCCCACAACATCCCGTGCGGGCCGATCCTGTCCACCAAGGAGATCATCGAGGACGAGTCGCTGGTCGCCAACGAGATGGTGGTCACCGTCCCGCACCCCGAGCGCGGCGAGTTCGTCACCGTCGGCAGCCCGCTCAAGCTCTCCGACTCCCCCGTGGACGTGACCAGTTCACCACTCCTGGGCGAGCACAACGAAGCGGTCTACATCGGCGAACTCGGCCTCGGTGACGAGGAGCTGCGCCTGCTCAAGTCGAACGGAGTGATCTGACGTGATGGCAGAGGACCGGGAGCTGCGGGTCCGCGAGCTCCTCGACTCCGTGCGCGCGGCAGGCCGTACGGCACTCACCGCGCCGGAGGGCAAGGTGGTCGCCGACGCCTACGGGATCGCCGTACCGGGCGAGGAGCTGGCCACCGACGTCGACGAGGCGGTGGCGTACGCGGCCCGCTTCGGCGGACCGGTCGTCATGAAGATCGTGTCGCCGGACATCCTGCACAAGACCGACGCGGGCGGAGTGATCGTGGGCGTCGAGGGCGCGGCGGACGTGCGCGCGGCCTTCCACCGGATCATCGAGAACGCGCGCGGCTACGACGCCGACGCGCGCATCGAGGGCGTCCAGGTCCAGGAGTTGCTGCCGAAGGGCACGGAGGTGATCGTCGGCGCGGTCACCGACCCGACGTTCGGGAAGGTCGTCGCCTTCGGGCTCGGCGGGGTGCTGGTCGAGGTGCTGAAGGACGTGACCTTCCGGCTCGCGCCGGTCACCGCCGACGAGGCGCTGTCGATGCTCGACTCCATCGAGGCGGCCGAGGTGCTGCGCGGGGTGCGCGGGCAGGCCGGGGTGGACCGGTGGGCGGTCGCCGAGCAGATCCGCCGGGTCTCCCAACTGGTCGCGGACTTCCCCGAGATCGCCGAGGTGGACCTCAACCCGGTGATCGCCACCGCGGAGGGCGCGGTCGCCGCGGACATCAGGATCATCCTCGCGGAGAAGCAGCCGCCGGAGCGCAGGAAGTACCCGCGCGACGAGATCCTGGAGAGCATGCGCCGGCTGATGCAGCCCCGCTCGGTCGCCGTGATCGGCGCCTCCAACGAACAGGGCAAGATCGGCAACTCGGTGATGCGCAACCTCGTGGACGGTGGCTTCGCCGGGGAGATCCATCCGGTGAACCCCAGGGCCGATGACATTCTGGGCCGCAAGGCGTACAAGAGTGTCACGGACGTTCCCGGTGAGGTGGATGTGGCCGTCTTCGCCATTCCCGCCAAGTTCGTGGCAGCGGCGCTGGAGGAGGTGGGACGGAAGAAGATCCCCAACGCCGTCCTCATCCCGTCCGGTTTCGCGGAGACCGGAGAGCACGAACTCCAGGAGGAGATCGTCGCGATCGGCGAGCGCCACGGCATCCGCCTGCTCGGCCCGAACATCTACGGCTACTACTCCACCTGGCAGGACCTGTGCGCCACGTTCTGCACGCCGTACGACGTGAAGGGCGGGGTGGCGCTGACGTCCCAGTCGGGCGGGATCGGCATGGCGATCCTGGGGTTCGCGCGCACCACCAAGACGGGTGTGTCGGCGATCGTGGGCCTCGGCAACAAGTCGGACCTGGACGAGGACGACCTGCTGACCTGGTTCGGCGAGGACCCGCACACGGAGTGCATCGCCATGCACCTGGAGGACCTGAAGGACGGCCGCGCCTTCGTGGAGGCCGCGCGGGCGACCGTACCGAAGAAGCCGGTCGTGGTCCTGAAGGCGGGCCGTACGGCGGCCGGTGCCAAGGCCGCCGGTTCGCACACCGGCGCGCTCGCGGGCGACGACGCGGTGTACGACGACATCCTGCGGCAGGCGGGCGTGATCCGGGCGCCGGGCCTCAACGACATGCTGGAGTACGCGCGCGGCCTGCCGGTGCTGCCGGCCCCGCAGGGCGACAACGTCGTGATCATCACCGGCGCGGGCGGCAGCGGGGTGCTCCTCTCCGACGCGATCACCGACAACGGGCTGACGCTGATGGAGATCCCGCCGGACCTGGACGAGGCGTTCCGCCGCTTCATCCCGCCGTTCGGCGCCGCCGGCAACCCGGTGGACATCACGGGCGGCGAGCCGCCGTCGACGTACGAGGCGACGATCCGGCTCGGCCTCGAGGACCCGCGCATCCACGCCCTGGTCCTCGGCTACTGGCACACCATCGTCACCCCACCGATGGTCTTCGCCGAACTGACGGCCCGGGTGGTCGGCGAGTTCAGGGAGCGGGGCATCGAGAAGCCGGTCGTCGCCTCGCTCGCGGGGGACGTCGAGGTCGAGGAGGCCTGCCAGTACCTGTACGAGCGGGGGGTCGTGGCGTACCCGTACACGACCGAGCGGCCGGTGGCCGTGCTCGGCGCCAAGTACCGCTGGGCGCGGGCGGCCGGACTGTTGGGGGGCGGCTCATGACGTAGGTGCGGGAGGGGGCCGGCCGGCGGTGCGCGTCGGCCGGCCCCGGGACCCGAGCGCGCACGAAAGGCATTGGACAGGGGGCGCTGGCCAGAACTTTCGACGCAAGGGGTGCTGAGCGAACATGTCATCCATCGATCTCACGGCGTCCGTCCCCTTCAGGGAGGTGACGGACCGCAACGGCCGCAGATACCGGATCGGCGAGAGTGACGTCGATCTGATGGGCCGGACACGCAAGTGGATGGTCATCCTGCCCTGGGTGGGCATGATGGGCATCAGCTCCGCCGAGTACGCGTTCACGTCGGCGGAGGACACGCTGCACGACGCACATCTGTGGAGCAGCGGGCACATCTTCTGGCTGATGGGCGTCTGGGTGTTCTTCCAGGCGGCCGTGGCCTTCCCGGCCGGGCAGCTGCGGGAGAGCGGACGGCTCCCCGCGCGTACGGCCATGCTGATCGGCGCGGTGGGCACACTGCTGGGCTATGCGGCACTGGCGTTCGCGCCGAACGTGGTCGTCGCCTATCTCGGCTTCGGCATGTGCAGCGGTATCGGTGCCGGTCTCGTCTACGCGACCTGCGTGAACATGGTCGGCAAGTGGTATCCGGAGCGCAAGGGCGGCAAGACGGGCTTCGTGAACGGCGGTTTCGCCTATGGATCCGTGCCCTTCGTCTTCCTCTTCACCTCGGTGCTCGACCTGAGCAACTACAAGGTCGTGCTCACCGCGGTCGGCCTCGGGCTCTGCCTGGTGGTGGCGTCGGCCGGCTGGTTCTTCAAGGACCCGCCGAAGAACTGGTGGCCGCCGCACGTCGATCCGCTGAAGGCGACTCAGGACCCGAGGATACGGCGGGCGTTGGAGAAGAACCCGCCGGCGGTCAAGCAGTACACACCCAAGGAGGCTGCCCGTACGCCCGTCCTGTGGATGATGTGGTTCTGTCTGCTCTGCACGGCCGGGATCAATATCTTCGGCATCGCCTTCCAGGTGCCGTTCGGCAAGGACATGGGTTTCGCGGGCGGGATCGTCGCCACGGCCATGTCGCTGAAGGCGATCGTCAACGGCACCGGCCGCGGCGTCATCGGCTGGATCTCCGACCGCTACGGCCGCCGCAGCACGCTCATCATCGTGTGCATCGTGCTCGGCACCGCGCAGTTCGGCGTGCTGGTCTCCGGCCAGATGCACAGCATGCCGTTCTTCCTGTTCTGCTCCATGGTCTCCGGGTTCGGCGGCGGGGCGATCTTCCCGCTCTTCGCGGCCATGACGGCGGACTACTTCGGTGAGAACAACAACGCCACCAACTACGGAATGGTCTACAGCTCGAAGCTGATCTCCGGCCTGGTGGGCTCCGGTCTGGGCGCGGTCGTCGTCGGTGAGTGGGACTACCACGGCGCGTTCGTGCTCGCGGGCTCCGTCGGCCTGGCCTCCGCAGTGCTGGCCCTCTTCCTCAAGGCACCGGGCAGGCCCAGCGCCCGGCGCATCGTCCCCAACCCGCATCCGCTCGGCGAGGAGATGGCGTGACATGACGGCAGACCCTGTAGCCACGAACAGCACGGACGCCGGGCACCGCCCGTACCGCGAGGTCACGGACGCCCGCGGCCGCGTCTACCGGATCGGCGAGACCGACCGGGACATCCTCGGCCACTCCCGGAACATCATGGTGTACCTCCCGTGGACAGCCATGATGGCCATCAGCGTCTTCGAGTACGCGTACGGCTCCGCGGAGGACACCCTGTCCCACGCGCACGGCTGGACGCAGTCCAACACCTTCTGGATCCTGAGCGTCTGGGTGTTCTTCCAGGCGGGCATCGCCTTCCCGGCGGGCTGGCTGCGCGAGAAGGGCATCCTCACGGCCCGCCGGGCGATGTACACCGGCTCCGGCATGTGCCTGGTCGGCTTCCTGGCCCTCTCCCACATCAGCGAGATCTGGCTGGCGATCATCGGCTTCGGCGTGATCGGCGGCCTGGGTTCCGGGCTGGTCTACGCGACCTGCATCAACATGGTCGGCAAGTGGTTCCCCGAACGCCGCGGTGCCCGAACGGGTTTCGTGAACGGCGGCTTCGCCTACGGCTCCCTCCCCTTCATCTTCATCTTCAACTACGCCTTCGACACGGCGAACTACCACCGGGTCCTGGACCTCATCGGCGCCTACGTGATGATCGTCGTCCTCGTCACCGCCTTCTTCTTCAAGGACCCGCCGAAGAACTGGTGGCCGGCCGACGTCGACCCCCTCACCCACACGGCCGACACCAGGACCGGCGCGGCCCTCGCCAAGAACCCGCCCGCGGTACGCCAGTTCACTCCGAAGGAGGCGATCCGCACCGGCATGCTCCCGCTGATGTGGATCTCCATCGTCATGACGGCCGGCGTCTCGATCTTCGGCATCTCCTTCCAGGTGGACTTCGCCAAGGACGTCGGCTTCGGCCCCCTGGTCGCGGCCTCCTCGATGGGCGTGATGGCGGTCATCAACGGCATCGGCCGCGGCGTGGTCGGCTGGCTCTCCGACCGCCTCGGCCGCAAACCGACCCTCGTCTTCGTGATCGTCGTCCTCGGCCTCGCCCAGTTCGGCGTGATCTGGGCAGGTGACATCAAGAGCGAGTGGCTGTTCCTGTTCTTCGCCTTCCTCTCCGGCTTCGGCGGCGGCGCCTTCTACCCGCTCTTCGCCGCCCTCACCCCGGACTACTTCGGCGAGAACTACAACGCCACCAACTACGGCCTCGTCTACAGCGGCAAACTCATCAGCGGCCTCTTCGGCGGCGGCCTCGGTTCCATGGTCGTCGGCGCCTGGGGCTACAACGGCGCCTACGCCCTGGCCGGCGGCATCTCGATGCTGGCGGCGGGGGTGGCCCTGCTGCTGAGGCAGCCGGGCCGGGGGACGACCACACCGGTGGGAGCGGTGCGGACACAGCCGGCCACCTGACGGTCTCCGCCGGCCCTCGGGCCGAACTCTTCCCGATGGGGCGGCTGAGTCCCGGACCCGGGTCCGG